>NZ_JAVDUC010000011.1:0-133392 GCF_031456125.1 Sphingomonas sp. BE138 | reverse complement strand
CCAAATGGAGCAGCTTACCACTGGCAGGATTTCTCTCCGCCGCACCGGCACCTATGCCGGCGCTCCCGTGGCCGGGTTTGTCACCGCCCTACACAGTGCGGTGATCGCATACGAGCTTCGACGTGTTCGCGGTCATGAAGCCGCAGCCCGGATGCTGGCAGGTGAAGCCGTCCCGGGCGAAGATGCGCAGCCGGGTCTCGCGCCAGCGCGCGGTGCCGTACAGCTTGCGCCAAGGGGCGAAGAACGAGCGGGCAGCGTCTGCGGTGCGAGCCGGTGCATCCACGTACCCGAGGGATGGGGCCAGCTTGCCCAAGCGACTAGGCAGCGTCTTCAACCTGCCCATGCCGTCACCAAATAATGCACTATTTAGTGCATTTCCTCGTTGCGCCGATGCACCGAATGGTGCATAAAGAATGGGCCGGAAGGGGAGGCAATCCCGCCGCCTCGGCGAGAAGGAGAAAGCGAATGGAATACACCGCGCTTCTTCTTCAGGCCCTCGGCGTAGCGATCAGCACGGCAATGCTGGTCATTACGCTACGCCGAAAGGGTTAACCTGAAGGGGTGGCTCGGTCCGAAAGGGCCGGGTCACTCCCTCCCTTATAAGGCATCGGAGGCTAACAGACAATGACCGCTCACGACTTCACGACCTGGATGGCGCGCCTCCGCCTCAACGTTGGCGCCGCCGCCGACGCGCTGGGCGTCGGTCGCAACACGATCCCGCGCTACATGAAAGAGGGCGCGCCGAAGCACATCGGGCTTGCTTGCGCTGCGATCGCGATGGGGCTGCCAGAGTGGGAAGCACGGGACTGAGCCGGTTGATAGGCTCACGCTCCGCCGCTTCGTTTGAACCATACCGCTGGAGCCCCGCGCCGAGCATAGCCCGGCTGGGTTTATCGGGGCTGCGGAAGAGCACTATGGCTCCACATCGGCTTTCCCCTTGAGCCGTTATGCGGCTGTGCCGGTTAAGGCTGCCTCGGTCCTTACAGGATTTGGTCGCACTCTCCAAGCCTCAATCGTCATCGTCAGCGCGCCGCCGAAATGGATAACGGCAGACGTGCCCCTGCCCTCAACCACCTTCCCGACCAACCCGTCGAGCGCCGGCATCCCGTCGACCGTGACCTCTTGGCCGCCAGCCAGCGCCTTCGTCTCCCGGCGCAGCGCCGCGCGGCGTGCGCGCAGCGTGCCCAGCCGTTCGGCCCTTGCGCGCTGCGCCGCCGCCCGCGTCTCGGCGGCACGCTCCGCTGTGATCGCGGCCAGTGCGTCAGCCTCGGCCTGCCGCAGCCCAGCCACCGCGGTATCTCGTACCAGCGCCGCGCCGCGCGCGCCGGTGAAGACCGAGAAGCGCGGGTGTCGTCCCTCGGGCTGATCCGCCAGCCGCCACAGGTCGTCCATGTCCCGTTCGGGCGCGAAGACCCAGCACGGCAAGATCGGCACGGTGACCTCTACCATCACCTTGCGCTGTCCCAGCGCCAGCCGCCGCCGGTTGCCTGGCGCGTCGCGCTTCACCGTGCGGCTAGGCGTCCACGCGTCAATGCCTTCGCCTCGCAGCGCGGCCATGAGCGGCAGCGTCTTCGCTGCGGTCGTCTGCAAGATGCACCAGCGCCGGCCCGCGCGGTGACCATCGTTCGTAATCATCGTGCCCCCTTGTCGCTACCGGCGGCGGCGCTCACGGCACCCGAGGCTTGCGCCCGCTCCAACCGCCGGAGGAAAGCGTCGTCCATCGTCACCACCGTTGATTTTGCCGCCCCGTCTTTCGCCAGCCGCTCCTGATGCTTGGCGTTGAGCATCCGCTGCGTCCGGTGAAACCATCCCTTGCGATCGCCCTCGGCTTGCCCAGCGAACCACCCGTCGATCGATGAGAGTTCGGCGCGCAGATCAGGAATGCCGCTGTAGGTTTCCGTCCACTTCGCGAGATCGTCCGCTGTCAGCTTGATCGTTCCGCCTTCAAACGCGTAGCGACCATCGGCGCGCTCGCGGCCCTTCTCTTCTTCTTTCTTTCCTTCTTTATACTTTGCGTCGGTGCTGCGTCGGTCCTGCGTCGCCGCCGCGTCGCTGGCTGCGTCGGCTACCCGCTCGCGGGTCTGATAAACCTCGTATTTCCGTATAGTTATGACAGTCTGACCTGCGTCGGCTGTCGCGTCGATTATTTGCGCTTTGCGCAATGAAGCGATGAACCGACGCACCCTCGCTTCGTCCCATTTCCAAGCCTTCGCCATGAACCGCAGCGAGTGCCCAACCTGTCCGCGTTCGAGCCAGTGCTCGGCACCGGCGATGTCGATCTTGACCCGCTCATAGGCTGCATTCTCGATGAGCCAGACGAAGGCATCGCGCCGACTGAAGGGCTCGTTCCGAAATACAGCGTGATCCTGCCAGCCGCGATGCAGGCGATACCAGCCACTCATAGTTCAGCACCTCTCAAGATAGCGGCGGGGATCATCGGACGGCCTGGAACTGGCGATAGAAGCGGCCGAAGAAGGCACCTTCCTCACCATGCCGGTGCTTGGCGCAGATGAACTCGAGCCAGCCCTCAGCGCGCGTGAGCTTCTCACGCCAAGCCGCGTGCTCGGCGGTGTCGGGCTCCGGTTCGGCTTTCCGAAGATAGTACTCTTGACTGACGAGAAAGAGCACGAAGTCGGCGTCCTGCTCGATCTGACCACTGGCACGAAGGTCGCTAAGCTGAGGGCGCTTGTCCTGGCGCGTCTCGACCGCACGGCTCAACTGCGAAAGGGCGATCATCGCGACCTCCTCGTCGCCAGCCATCACCTTCAATTCGCGACTGACCTCGCTCACCGCCTCGTATTCCGACTTTGCCTTGCCATCAGGCTGCAAAAGCTGGAGGTAATCGACGACGACGAGTTCGAGCTTCTTCCCTACGGCTTGCAGTTCGCGCTTGCGCCGCCGGATGGACCGGCGAAGCTGTCCAAGCGTGTGGCACTTCTTGTCGATGATCTTAAACGGCAGCCCGCCGATCTCATGCTCGACGCCAGCGATAATATCGCGATGGTGTTGAGTGGTTTCACCCCGCATCAAGGCTCCGAACGGGACGGGTGCGCCGATGCTGTGGCAATAGTCGGCGACGAGCCTCATCCCGAGGATTTCCCAGCTCATCTCTAGGCTGGCGAACAGGGAGCAATGGCCCTTCCCGGCTGTCGCGCGCAGGTAGCTGATCAACGCCGCGGTCTTTCCCATGCCCGGGCGCCCAGCGACGATACCCAGCCAGCCGGGTTGGAGCGCACCGATCAGGCGATCAATGCCTTCCACGCCGCCGCCGCTGAGCACGCCGCTATGCTTCCTGTCGAAGCTACGCATCACCTCTCGCGCGGCATCCGCACCGCTACGGAATGGATTGAGGTCGGTGCGCTCGAATGTTGCAGAAACAGCGGTGTCGTGGTCGGCTATCGCTCGGTCGGTCTCGATCGTTAGGTCGGCGAGGCGAGCTGCGGACGCCAGCATCTCTTCGTGCAGCCGCCGCCGCACCGCGAGTTCACGGACGTGGCGGGCCATGCTGTACGGGTCGGCGGCGGCCATGAGGCTGGACACCCAGTTTACCAGCATAGCGCGGCCTTGGATCTCCTCGAACTGGGGATCCCCATCAAAGAGCGGCGCGATCGTGACCGGGTTGGCCGGACGCCCGTGTGAAGCGAGGTCCAGCATCGCCATATAAAGCCGGCCGAACAGTTGCTCGCTGAAATCCTCCGGCGCCAGCACGTCGGCCACACGGTCAATCCGCGCATTGTCGCGCATCAAGCCCGCCAGCACCGTGGCTTCGCTTTCGACATTACGGAGGGAAGATGGCACCTCCGGTGCGCTTGTCCCCACCGCCGTCAGTCCACGTCTGCCGAGCAGAAGTCGGTCGGCTGAACGGAACCGTTCGTGACCGCCATAATCTTGATGATCATGGACCCACTGGGGACCCTTCCGTGCTTGGTGTAGCGCTGGATTGTCCGCGCGTTCTTCGCTCCGACCTGACGGGCGAACGCGGACAGGCTGATGCCGTTCTCGGCGAGGTAGGCGGAGAGTTTCATAATGAGACACTTTTAGCCAAGCGGCTAAAAGGAGGCAACTTCTTCTTTCGCCATTCCCCATTGCGGCTCGTAGCCGCACGGCTATACCTCGCGTATGGCTAAAGCACCCATCGATCTGGACACTCCTGGCGGCCGCATACGTGCCCGTCGAAAAGAGCTCGGCTTGTCCATGGAGCAGCTCGCGAATGAGGTGCACGTGCACTTCACCACCATTGCCAAGTGGGAACGTGCTCAGCGTGCCCTACCGCCTGACGCGCTGGGCTTGATCGCGAACGCCCTTGGCGTTCAGCCTGGCGACCTTGTTCCCGGTGCCGCTGTGCATCTCCCAGCGCGCATGGTTCCCGTTCTGGGAAAGATCGCCGCAGGAAACTGGCGGGAGGCGATGTCTGCCGGAGACTTGGGCGGCCCCGTAGGATATGTGCCGGCGCCGTACGGCAGCAGCAACGCATATGCGCTGCAACCCGATGGGGACAGCATGGACCTGATCGTCCCAGAAGGCGGCATCATCGTTATCGATCCCGATCTTCTCGATCTTCGCGACGGCGGCATTTACGCGGTCATGAAGGAAGACGGCGAAGCGACCTTCAAGCGGTTCCGGTCTGATCCGCCGCGCCTGGAGCCCTGCTCCTCAAATCCGGTTCATCAGACGATGCCGCTCGGGCGCGAGCCCTTCCGAGTTTTAGGCAAAGTCATCTGGCAAGGCTCGCCACTCTAATTTTTTCTAGCCACGCGGCTAATATGTCTCTTTACGGGATTTAGCCACTAGGCTAGAAACTGCTCATCGGGGACGATCGCCTGTAAGGCCGAAACCCCCCGGTGCGCAGGGATAGGAAAGTCGTGCTCGGCCACCCGACGTTGGGGCCAGCCTCCGCCGATCCACCTGCATCACTCATGTAGGGAGGTTGGCTCATGGCCGCCGAAGCACAGCGCGCACCCTTGGTGCGTGAGCAGTCGAACTTTGCCTTATCGCCGGCGATTGCCGGGCGGCTTCAGGAGTGCGCCGCGGCCCTTGCCCCGGTCGAAACATTCGACCCGCTCCCCAGCTTAGGTCTCTTTGATCGAGTGCCGGACGGCTGCGATGTCGTGCCGGTCCGTGGACACGTCGCGATCGTAGAACGCGCCGCGCTGACCACCGACGACCTGACCGAAGGCGGCATCTTCGTCTACGAGCGCCAGTATCCGCTGCATCCGGCGGCTGATGCTCGACGTGACTGCACTCGCTTCGTCGTCCGCATCTACCGCGACGAGCGCGTGGCCGACGCCTGGCGGTACCGTGATCTCGATAGGCCGCACCGCCCCGGCGAAGGTCCGTTCCACGACATCGCGTTTGCGTCGATGTTGATTGGCCGCGTCATTGGCGTCTACCAGCCGAAGGCGGTCAACAAGTGAGCGGGCGTGATCTCGGCATTGCCGACGGGAATGAGCCGATCCCGCCCCTCGGCGACCGCCCTTGGGACGGCCCAGACCTTCGCGACGCCCTCCCCGTAGCTGACATGCTCGAGTGGTTGGCTGCTGCCGCCGCCGCCGATCTATCATCCTACGTTCGCGTGTGGCGGTACTTCGCGCATTCGGCAGGTGGCAACGTTGGCTTCCTGCTGGAACAAGGGAAAGCGCCACAGCTGGTAATCGGCTGCCCCGTTGATGCCCAGCGCCGCCACCGGTTGCTGTGGCTGCATCATCTTACTGAAGATCTATTCGCCCGCGATGGCGGTCGCGAAGCGCTCGAAGACGCGATCAGGCACTCTCCATATGCCCACGTCGAACGACCGCGCGACCCCGGCACCATGACGAAGGTCATGCGAGCTTTCCTTCGCGCAGGTGGACGCATCCTGGTCGATCCAGAAGGCGAGATTGAGGAAGGGTTCGGCAACGAGGCGACCCGGCGGTTCAGCGCCGATACGGATCCGGCCGATTGGAACGAGTTATCGACAGCTGGCCGCGCATACTTCCGCGCGCGCTCAGTGCTGGACTGCGATGACCACATCATCCGGGCGGTGACGATGCTCGGGCGCCGCTATTCGAACGGCTGGTACGCGCTGGAACGGCCTGCCGCCGCCGTCGCCCATATCACGGAGACCTTGGCATGACCCGCCCAACCACTCGGCGCGCGCTGATCGGTGGCGCGTGCGTTTTCGCCCTCGCGGACACCGCTGCATCGGCGAAGTCCGCTCCATCCGCGACGGTGAGCACGCGCCTGGCTCGCTTGATTGCCCTCCGCGATCGTGCCGACGCCGCGTTCAGTCGGTACGATGCGGAGGTGGAGGCACCCGCCTATGACGCCCTCAAGGCGATTATGGCCGCGTGTCCCGCCGAGCCGGATCCACCGCACCGGTCGGTGCAAACGACGTTCATCAATGTGAACGACGAAGTGACGCGCCTCTCCACAGCTGGGTTTTCCGACAGCACAGCCCGGAAGATGCGTGACGACCCGACATGGGCCGATATGGGCGCGGATCAGCCGGAGTGGCGTCAGGCATTCATCGAACTCGCAGACCTTGCCGACGAACGCGACGCGATCATCGCGGACCAGCAAGCCCGCCGCGAAGCCTACGAGCAACGCGCGCGCGAAAGGCTGCGGATCGACGAGATCCAGAAGCGCTCGGACGAGCTGAGCCGCCGGGAGTACAGCCTCTGGGAAGCCGTCATCGACGAGCCGGCGACGAACCTGGCTGATGTTCTCGCCAAGCTGGACCTGATGAAGCGCACCGGCAGGGATGACGAGGACGGCTATTTGCTGACCGCTATCAGCCGCGACATTCGCGGCATCGCCGCTGGCGGTGCCGCATGACGCCCGCAGATCTACGCTGCGCTACGTGTTCCTTCTGGAGCCGCAACCTGCCCTCTATCACCACCGGGCTGCGAAAGGCGAAGGGCGCCGACGAGAACCTTGGCACCTGCCAGTTCCTGCCGCCGGTTGTGGTGGCGCTGGGTGGGTCCGCTGTCTCGATGCAGCCGGAGACGCATTCGACGCGCGGCTGCAACCAGTGGCTTGGCGGCTTCGAGGGGCCGGACGGTCCCGACGGCGGGCACGAGGCTGCCGTGGTCGACCTTTCCACGCGGAGGGCTGCCGCATGATGCCTTTCGTTCTTGGCGCCAGCGGGATCCTGCTCGCCTTTGCTGCCGGCGTGGTATGCGATCGCCTGCTGCAGCGCGCGGTTCGGAGAATTGCTGCCAAGCAGTCCGTTGCCGCTAAGCCTCGCGTGCGAGTGCTGCCAGGCGGATGGATCAGGCACGTTCCCGGTCCATGCCCGGTGTCGGCGCGAACGGTCATCAACACGGCCGATGGGCACGGGCTCAACGAGAGCCCGCGGTTCGCGAGCGAGACGCCTCCCGAATGGTGGGAGCACCGGTCGGCGCAGTTCGGCCGTGACGTGCTGGCCTACCGCATCGTGCGTGAGGCGCAATCGTGAGCCGGGGCGACTTCGACGTGCACACCGCCGCCGGACCGTACCGCGTGCACAAGGCGAACGGCTGGCGCCGCGGTGTCACGCATGACCGATTTGCCGCCGCCGAAGCGGAGGCGCTGCGACTGGTTGCCGCCAACCCCGGCGAGAGCTTCGTCATCACGCGCGAAGTTGCGTGCGTGAGGGGGCGGCAGGGATGAAGACCAGCACAGAGCGAGCTGTCGCCTTCACGCACATTGTCGCCCGCGTGAGCCCTTCGCCTGGCAACGGCTGCGACCTCCGCATCGTGAACGCCGCGCGGAAGCTGTCGCAAGCTCTCGACGCCGACGGTCACCGCGCCTCGGCCGACCTAGGCCGTTGCCCACGCCCGGAGACCGCATCCGGCATCCCTATTGTCGTGAGAAACGCATGACCCCCGCATCAATCGAGACTGCCCCGCTGGGCGACGGCTGGATACTCGGCTTGGTTCATGATGATGACCGGCCGGCAGCGCGCCACCACCCGTGGGTTATACTGACACGCTGCGACACCGGCTGGGCAGACGAGGATGGCTATCTGTGGAGCCCGACGCACTGGGCTCGACTGCCCGACCCGCAGCCACCGGCTACGGGGTGGAGGCCGCCGGCTGGCGAGATCGTCGTAGAGGTCGGATGGTTCGGCGAGGAGCGATCCCCGGTCTGGCTCGCGTCGATCGTCTGCCCAGACGGAAGCTATGACGAAGAGCGGCAGCCCGACGTCCGTACCACCGTCGCAGCGATCGAGGAATGCGCCCGCAAATGGTCTGGCGAGATCGGCCTTCCTTGGCGCCGCGGGCAGATGAGCCATGCCGACGCGGTCGTCGTTCCCTTCACTCGAAAGCCTCGCCCATGAACGACAGCAATTTCACCGCTGCGCTGATCTTCGCCGCCTGGGCGGCGTGGTCGCTGGCGAACATCTCGGCGCGCGCGGGACGCATCGCGACCGCGATCGAGGCGCTGCGTGACATGGCAGAAAGGAACCGGCGATGACCGATCCCGAGAGCGACTTCGCTTCCGGCTATCGCGACGGGCGCGATCCCCAAGCCCCAGCGCCGAACGCCAACCGCTCGAACGCCTACCGGCACTCGTTCGAGGTCGGTCGAGCAGAAATCAGCGGACAACCGATCCCGGCCGCGCGCAGCCGCGCCGCCGCCGAAGAGGCAGTCAGGAAGGATGCAGCAGCATGATCGCTTTCGTTCTCGTCGTGTGGTTCGGTTTCGGCAACGGCCAGACCTCGTTCGCGGTCCCCGGCATCGCCTCGCAGCCGGAATGCGCGCGCCTCGCGAAGGAGATGGGGAGGATCTACCAGCGCGGCGCGCGGGCAGACTGCTATCCCTATCGGATGGTGAAGTAAGATGGCCGACCTCACAGAAACGCCGGGTGAGCGGTGTCCCTTCTGCGGGACGGACGTCGCCAACCTCTCGCTTTTCAGGGAGCCGTTCTTCGTGCTCTGCAAGGAGTGCGGATGCTCAGGCCCAAGCATGGCTACGCCGAAAGGAGCGGTCACGGCATGGGATGCGCGGAGCAGCCAACTGTTGAGCAAGTTCCAGCCGGTATCCTCAAGGCAGCGCGCGGTCGGCGCTCTTGCCGAAGTCGACCGCCATGCACTCGCCCTGTCTATTGAGACGCGAGACCGCTTACGATCAATCGCGCGGATGCTGTCGGTCGGCGACTCGCCGCCGCGTGCCGGTACCGCTTTCGGCGAGGTGCAGTGTCATTGCAGCGAAGATGACGGCGTGCCCGATGTCGGCGTGTCGGTCGGGCTTGGCGACGGCAAGATGCTCTGGTTGGGCGAATTGCTGAAGGATGAGGGCGGCGACATCGGGCTCGTCTTCCTCGGCCCTGACGACCAGCGCGTCGTCGCGCCGCTATGGCCCCATTGCGAGTGGCAGGACGCCGCAGACATCCTGCGGCGTCACGTCGGGCCCGCCATGGCCGCGCAAGGCAACGAGGATGGCTCAAATCTGAGCCACTTTCACGCCGAAGCGACAGCCCCTGAGGTCGCAGGCAAGATCGCCGGGGGCGGCCACCATTTTCGGAAATCTCCGAAAAACTCACAAAGTCGATATTCTCGCGCCGCAATTTGCGAACGGACCAGCGGGAGCAAGGCATGACCGTGCCGGAGGGTATGCTGACCCGCCTGCGCCACGTTGCGCGCATCTTCGGGCCGAACAGCGCCTCCGCGAAGGCACTGGAGGAATACGAGCGGCGGACCGCAGCCGGTGAGAGCGTCACGATATTTGATCGAGGATCCCACCTCTTGGTCGGGCCCCCGCACCGAACGGAGAAGAGGGAGAAGCATGGTGGGTAAGCTTGAAGCCGTCGAGGTGACGCAGGCGGACCGCGACCTCCGCAACCAGATCATCGGCTTAGACTGGCCAGGCAACCACGCCGTCTACGAGCATGAACTCGACCGGATCATTGCGCGCCACCGCCTTACCGTCGCCGCCCAGCACCGATGGAGGGCGATCAACCAGCCACCTGCCGAACCGTGCAACGTTCTTCTGATCTGCGCACCTTTCGAGTGGCACGATCAGAAAGGCAACACAGTGCCGCTTGAGCCCATGCGTGACGAGCTCGAGCGCATGGAATTGGCGTTCTGGGATGGGCAGATGTGGTGCGAGGCCGGAACGGGACACGACATCGTTCACGAAGAACGGGCGTCTCACCTGATGCCGACGCACTGGATGCCGCTCCCGGCCGACCCCCTGACGCTGGCTGCCGAAGGTGAAGAAGCATGAGCCGGCGTGATGCTCCTACCGGCGAGACGGTAATCTTCTTCCGTGAGGAAGGCTTCTACCCGATCCAGCTATCGGGCCTGAAGCCGACCGCGGTCGAGGCCGCCGAACATGCCGAACTGAACCCTGGCACTCTGCGGGTCGAAGACCTGCAAGGCGCCGTGCTTTGGCCGGAAGGAACACAGCAGTGACCCAGCCAGTCCACCCGATGCTGACTGCGATAGCCAAGCGCATGGGCGACCAGATGGACTTCGACGGGGAACCGTTCGGGGCAACGCTCAGCACCAGCGAACTCGTCACGCTCGCCCGCGCCGCCATCCAAGCGCTGCTAGAGCCGGATGAGGGGATGAAGCGCGCCGGCGCTGATGAGTTGTTCGGTTCTGTCGAGGACGATTGGACAGTCGACGCCCGCCGCATTTTTCAAGCGATGCTCCGCCTTCTCATAGGAGAGAGTAAGTGAGCGACCTCGCGCTTGTGCTGTGCTTCATTGGAGGCATGGCGGCCTTCGGCCTTATCGCCATCAGCGTGGTGCTGTGCTGGTATCTTCGCACCGAGAGCCGTTTGCTTGACCGAGAGGACGCCGAGGCATGAGCGCCAGCGAATGGAAGCCTGCCGATTGGCTGGCCGCCGGCGCAGCTGATCTGCCGGATGAGCAGACCCGCGCCCCCCGCAACCGGATCCGCTACCGGATCGGCCGCCACCCAATGCTCAGGCGCGCGCGATCCGCCGACGAGGTGCCGCCGCAATGAGGATACCGGAGATCCGCGACCGGCTGCACGCGCTGGCCGACGAACACGGCATTCGCCGAGTTGCACGAGCTCGCCGAGCAGACCCGCCGGCGGAAGCCGATCCGGCGCGCGCCGCCGCGGTGGCCGCGCTTGACCGAGAACCAGAAGGCCGCGGTGCGCGACGCCTTCACCGCCAACCCGTCGATCGGCGTGCGTGAACTCGCCGATCGCTTCGCCACATCAATCGGCCGCATATCCGAGGCCGTCAGGGGATTTCGAGAATGACCGGGACCGTGAAGCCCGACCGCCGCGCCGACCGCCTGCTGCGCTTCCCCGAGGTGCATATCAGGACCGGTCTGTCCGAGTCGACGATGCGCCGCCGCGAAGCGAAGGGCACGTTCCCCGCGCGCGTTCAGATGGGGCCAAAGATGGTCGGCTGGTACGAAACAGATGTTTGTGATTGGGTCGCGAACCCGAGCGGATGGCGAGGCAGCATGCGTGGTCTCTGAACGCCGGTCTCGTCCTTAGGTCGCTATCGACAAGTGACCGAGAGGCTCGACATCTATGTTTTCCTCGACATTGCCTTTCTTTGCGACTGTGCCACCCAGGTGCTCAATAACGAAGGCGAGCCGCGTCACCCGATCACCGATTTCTTTTTTACCCACGCTGTAGATATCATTATATACGACTTCAAAAACACAAACGACCTTCGTCTTACGGCTGCGAAAGTCATGTGCTTGTTGATCGTTTAGCAAGATAGCGTAGGAGTTGATTTTTTGACCAGTTGCAACGACGGTTGAATTTCCGGCACTTTTGTCTTCGGGCACCGCAATAGACTGCACCGGGCTGCTAATATCGATTATCTCGAAATGCCGCTGTATTCGACAGTTTAGGGCAGGAGAGGCTCCATAGTTTTGAAAAATCGTGTTGAATACTTGCCCGTTGGTAACCTTTTTGCCGTCTAGTTGCCCTGAGAACGACCCTTGCTGCCAACCAGAGAATGCCATCCACGCGCGATTTGCGTGCAGCGTCTCGATTGCAGCCCGAGCCGAAATGTTTGCAGCCCGCGTGGCCGCCACCGTGAAACCGATTGTAATCCCCGCTCCGATCGTGGCTAAGCCAGTAAGAAGTACGCTCCACCATGTCGCAGTTGCGGCACTTCGCGCGGCATCGGCAGCCTTCCACTGGGCGCAGAGATCGCTCCCGCGTTTGTCGTAGTTTCCCTCAGCACATGGCAGCGTCAACGGATCGGGTTTTTCTGGCTCCGCGCCCTTTCGGACGATTTCGCGAAGCGAGCTAGCCATGTCCTTGGCTGCGGCAGCCTGTTCTCGTTGACTCCTTTCGCTCGCGCCGACAGCCGATCCCGAGAGGCCAATGACGATAGCAAACGCAGCCAGCATCCACCGGCTCTCAATCGGTCTCACTATTACCCCCTGCGTTCTGTCCCCATCGCAGTGAAGGCCAAAAACACATTTCTTTCAAGTCACTGACTACTGGTCGTACCGCTGGCTTTTCCGCTTTCGATAAAGCCCATTGGATCAGCCAAACCCTTCGAAATCATGTCCGCCCACGCCACGCCGAGGTCGCGCCGCTGCTTCGCGTAGCGAGCGCGGTTATAGGCATACTCCGACGACGACATTCCCGGCGGAACGTGCGCCAGCATCAAATCGATGACGGCTCGGTCCCCCTCCCGCTCAAGGTCTGCGGCGCGCTGGTTCATCAGCGTTGAGAAGGCCGATCGCCAGCCGTGAGGAACGTGGCGCCCCTTGTACTTGCCGGCGGCAACCCGCTTGTAGAGCGTGCTGAGCGCGGCGTCGCTCATCGGCTGGCGGGTCGATACCTCGCTCGGGAACAACAGCGTCAGCCGGCCGGTCAGCACCCGCAGCGCGCGGAGCGCCGCCACCGCCTGCGGCGGCAGCGGGACGTCGTGTCCGAACGCCTCGTCACCCTTGTCCTGCACCTCCAGCTTCATCCGCTCGGCCGGAATGCGCCAGACGGCTTCGGGGGCATCCGCGTCGGGCTGATCCCAGTCGATGCCCTCGATCTCGTCCCACGTCGCCGTGCGCAGAACGCCCACGCGGACTGCGGTGAGCGCCAGCAGGCGCGATGCCAGCTTCGTGGTCGGGTTCGACGTCGAGCGGTCTACCACTCCCTGCAACTCGAGCAGCTCGGCTAGGTCGGTGATCGCAGGCTGCTTCGACCCGACCGGGGTCTTCTTCAGGCTCTTGCCGATCTTCGCCGCCGGGTTCTTGTCGATATGATGCTCGCCGATCGCGCGTTCGAACACCGCGGAGACGTACCCCTTCACCCGCTTGGCCGTCTCGATCGCGCCGCGGCGCTCGATCTTACGCAACTCGGTCAGGAGCATCGGCCCGTCTATGTCCCGCACGGGCAGCTTGCCGATGCCGGGGAACACATCCCGCTCGAAAGCCCGCATGATGAGGTTCGCCTGCCCTGTCGACCAGCGCGGCTTCTCGTCTTCGTGCCACGCGCGCGCGATCGTCTCGAATGTCGCCCCGGCGGCGGCGATCTCCGCAGCGGCGCGGCGCCGTTCTTCAACCACCGGATCTCGGTTGTCCCGGAGCAGCTTGCGCGCCTCGTCCCGCTTCTCGCGTGCTTCGGCGAGGCTGACCTCGGGATACAGCCCGAAGGTCAGGCGCTTCTCCTTGCCGCCGAAGCGGTACTTCATGCGCCAGGACTTCGCGCCCTTGGTCGTGACGAACAGGTAGAGCCCGCCCGAGTCGCCCAGCTTGTAATCGCGCTCGCCCGCGCGCGCCGCTTTCGCCTCGGCATTGGTCAGAGCCATGGATGCCCCCACTTCGCAGATTGATGACCCCGCCGCTGCCCCCTGATGCCCCGAAATCTGGTGGCGGAGGGTGACGGCTTCTGACGGGTTATATCCGCTCGATGCCCCCACTTCACCAAGAGATTGATGGCGAATGGGGGCGCTTGGGGGTAAAGGGTGGTGGGCCCGGCAGGACTCGAACCCGCAACCTAGCCGTTATGAGCGGCCAGCTCTAACCGTTGAGCTACAGGCCCCGACACCGCGCCGTCCCGTAGCGCCGCGGCACGCCTGCTGGCAAGCCTTACGCGCCGTTGCTCGTCGCCTGTCCGGTGTCGTCGCCCTCGGCGGCCGGCAGCAGCAGCGTGAACAGCTCCGGCGCGATCACGAAACGTCCGCCCAGCTCCGCGGCGAGGTTGCGCACCAGCCGCAAAGCAAAGCCGACGCCCAGCAGTGGCGCGCCGTCGTCGGCCGAAGCCTCTTCGTCGTCCAGCGCCAGCAGCGCGGCTTCGTCGCGATGCGCGAAGGCGGCGGGCGGCACCACCGCCAGCGCCAGCGTGCCGATGCCCGCGACCAACGCGGTCGCCAGCCGTTCGCCTGGCTGCGCCGCCGACAGGGCGGTTGCGAGCAACCGCCCGACCAACCGCTCCGCGTCGTGCGGGTCAAGCGACCATGCCGCATCGCTAGCGCCCGGCAGCACCAGCTCGGCCCCGCGCAGTGCTGCCAGAGACGACAGATCGTCCGCCACGCGCATCAGCAGCGGGCCGGCCTGCGTCACCCCGCTGCGTCGGTCGAGCGCGTGCCCGTCGATCCGCGCCGCCAGGTCGAGATCCTCGATCGCGGCGATCAACCCGGCGACATGGCGGCGGATGTCGGCCGCCCGGTCGCGGTAGACCGAGGCGACCGGTCCCAGCAATTCCTGCTCGATCAGTTCCGAAAAACCCGCGATCGCGTTGGTCGGCGTGCGCAATTCATGAACCAGCCGCCGCAGTCCTTCCGCGCCTGCCGCGCGTTCGCGATCGCCGGCGCGCCCGGCCTGCTCGTCGGCACGCGGTCGCCGCGCCTCGCCGCGCATCCCCGTGAACGCACCGGTCGCGTGATCGAACATCGGGACGCACGCGATCCGCCATTCGCCCGCGATCGCCGATTCGCCGGGCACCATCAGCCGCGCGCCGCGGAACGCCGCGCGCTTGCGGAACGCGCCCGCTGCGACGCCATCGACTGCCGCCCCGCTCCACCCGCCGTCGCGATGGTCGAGCGTCAGGCCGATCACGGCGCCCCGCGGACCGGCGTCCAGCCAGCGGATCACGCCCGCCGCATCGGTTTCGAAGCGGAACGCGGGCAAGGGGCTGATCGGCTCGGCGGCCAAGCTGACGCGGGCACGCTGGTGCGCCGCGATCCGTTCGACCAGCTCCGACACCTCGAACCGCTCCGCGCCGGGCGTTTCTTCGGCAACAGACTCCACGACCGGCGGAGCATAGCCGAGCTGGAAGTCGGCCGCGCCGAACGTCTGCAAGGCGCGCTCGACCGAGGGCGGCAGGTCGCGGCGTTGGCGCAGGATGCTGCGCCCGAACGGCCCAAGCCGGGGCAGCAGCGTCTCCCACTCTACCGGGTCGAGCCGTACGGCGCGCAGCGTCGCCGCACACACCTCGGGCACGTCATCGATCATGAACGCGACCAGCGGCAGCGGCGGATCCATCAGCGCCAGCGACCGCGCCACCGCCGCGCGCACCGTTTCGGGCACGCGGTCGCGCAGGCAGGCCAGCCGCGCCAATAGCTCGGGCTCGGCAGGTGCCCGCCGCCGACCGATCAGGTCGGCGAGTTGCCGGAACGCCGCACGCACCCCCGATGCTGAACGCACCTCGCCTGCCAGGACCGTCTTGAGGCTGTCGTCGAAACGCACGAAGAATTGGACTCCCTGCTCGCTTGCAGATGAACGTTGTCCGCTTGGTAGAGACGCGGCCGGTTCGGGGCTATCGCGGATATTTCGACCTGATCTCGGATTGACCCAGCTTGGAACAATTGCGTTCCGGCGCAATATTCCTATAGCGGCACTTATGGAAGCTATCGCGAAAATACGCGGGCAAGTTGAGTGAGATGACATGACCCTGGATCGGATCGACCGCGAAATCCTGGCCCTGCTGCAGGAGGATGGCCGAATGACCAACGTCAATCTGGCGGAACGCGTCGGTTTGACCGCGCCGCCGTGCCTGCGCCGCGTGCGCGCGCTGGAGCAGGCCGGGGTGATCCGCGGCTATCACGCCGAGTGCGACGCCACCAAGCTCGGCTTCCCGATCACCGTCTTTGCGATGGTCAGCCTGCGCAGCCAGGCCGAGCAGGATCTCGCCGCGTTCGAGGCGCATGTCGCCGCGATTCCCGAGGTGCGCGAATGCCATATGCTGAACGGCGAGATTGACTTCATTCTGAAGATCGTCGCGCCGGACCTGGAAAGCTTCCAGCGCATTCTGACGACGAAGCTGACCTCCGCTCCGAACGTCACCAGCGTGAAATCGTCGTTGACGATCCGCACCTTCAAGGCGCTGACCGGCGTTCCGATCAGCTAGGTCGAAACGACCGGCCGACGCCGACCCGGCAACGAAAAAGGGGCGCCCCGCCGGACGCCCCTACTCTCTTTTGACCTAAGGGAGCGCGAATCACGCGACCGGTGGGTGATCCAGGAAATCGATCCACCACCCTGCGATGTCGGCGCGCGGGCTACCGGTCACGGCCTGGAACGCGGTCTTGGCGCCTGCCTTGTCGCCGGAGTTCGCAAGCGCGATGCCCAAACGGGTGTTGACGACATTGGCGTCCACGCCGCCCTTCTGGAGCGCCGCGCGGTACAGCGTGATCGCCTTGGCATATTCGCCGGTGCCCAGATAGGCGTCGGCGGTGCTCGCCGCCAGCTTGCCGTCCGCTGCCTTCAGCGCACGCGCCTCGACCGCCGCCATCGAGCCTTCGTTCGAGATCGACTTGTTCGCCGCCGCCAGCAGGCTGCCGGCATCCGGGCTGTTCGCCGGGATCTTGCCCGCCGCCTTGCCCTCGGTAAGCACCGCCTTCGATTCCCACGGCAGGCCCTGGTCGAAGGTCCACTGCGCATAGATCTCGTAATCATACTGGTCGGCCAGCGCCTTGCCGGCGCGCAGCAGGCGGTACAGGTCGACCTTCTGCGACTTGTCCAGCGTCACCATCGATTGCGGCTGGATGCCCCAATAGACCAGCATGTCGCGCCAGTTCTTCGCAGTCGGATAGGCGGTCAGGTACCGGCGCATCCAGGCGCGCGCCTCCGTCGGGTTCTTCGCCTGCTGGTTGCGGGCGATTGCATAGCGGAAGATGTCCTCCGACGGCTTCTGACCCGCGGCCATCTGCTCATCGACCATCTTCGCCAGCGCCGCCGACCCGCCGGCGATGTCGCCCGAATCCATCTTCAGCTTGACGAGCTGCAGCGGCAGGTTCGGGTCGTTGTAGCCCAGCGCCTGCGCCTGCTCGAAAAATCGCATGGCGCCTGCCGGGTCCTTGGCATTGGCCGCGATCACGCCGCGCTGATAGGTATATTTCGCCTTGTCCGCCTGCGCGGTGCGCGGGCTGGCGATCAGCGCGTCGAGCGGCGCGACGAGATTGGCGTTGTTCGGGCCGCCCGGCTGGATCACCTCCAGGTTCAGGCGCAGCGCTGCGGCGATGTACTTCTCGTCGTCGGTCTTGGCGGCGGCCTCGACCGCGGCGACGAGCGGCGTGGCGGTCGCGACGTCCTTGGCGGCGAGCGCGGTCTGCGCCTGCGCGGCCGGCCCGCGGACTTCGTTGCTGAGCTTGAGCTGGTCGCCCTTCTGCTCGTCCTTCTTCTTCTGCGCCACCGCCGGCTGCGACAGCGCGACGGTCGCGCCCCCGGCCAGAAGCACAGCCATGATGGCGTTCGAAAGGGTCTTCATCGACACGTCTCTCCAGATTTCGCGGGCGTAACGCTCGTCGGCCGCTCTAGTGCCGGACGAGCGGCTGTTCAAGGAACGTACCGTTGCATTGCATGTTTGGCGCTGAACCGCGATTGAACGCGGCGCGTGCCGGCAGTACGGCGCGGCGATGATCGCCGTCCTTTCCCCGGCCAAGACGCTGGACCTCGACACGCCTCCGCCATTCCCTCCCACCGCGGCGCGCTTCGCGGACGAAGCCGCTACGCTCGCCAGGGCGGCATCCCACCTGACGCAGAAGCGGCTGGCCGAGTTGATGAAGATCTCGCCCGCGCTCGCCAAGCTGAACGCCGACCGATTCCACGCCTTTCCCGATGCCGAGGAACGCCCCGCGCTCTACACCTTCGCCGGCGACGTCTACACCGGACTCGACGCCGCGACGCTCGACGAGCCCGCGGTACGCTTCGCACAGGATCATCTGCGGCTGCTCTCCGGCCTCTACGGCCTGCTCCGCCCGCTCGACGGGATGCGCCCGTACCGGCTGGAGATGGGCACGCGCTGGGCCCCACGTCGCGATCGCCTCACCGACTGGTGGGGCGTGCGGATCGCCGACGCGCTGGCGCAAGACGTGGCTGCGGAGGGTTCGGGCGTCGTCCTGAACCTGGCGAGCAACGAATATTGGGAGGCGGTCGACGGCAAGCTGCCCCGGGGCGTGCGCGTCGTCGCGGTCGACTTCCGCGAAGCCGACGGGCGCTTCGTCAGCTTCCATGCCAAGAAGGCGCGTGGGATGATGGCGCGCTTTCTCATCGAGCATCACGTCGCCGAGCTCTCGGGCATGAAGGCGTTCGACACCGCCGGCTATCGCTACGACGCCGACGCCAGCGACGATGCGCGCTGGACCTTCCGGCGCGCCGCCTGATGCGCGCGGTCGTCATCGGCGCCGCGGGCGGGATCGGCGCGGCGCTGGCCGATGCGCTGGCGGAGGAGGACAACGATGTCGTTCGCCTCGCCCGCGCCGACCTCGACGTGACAGAAGAGGCGACGATCGCCGCCGCGGCCGAACGCGTGGGCAAGGCGGACATGGTCGTCGTCGCCACCGGCCTGCTCCACGACGCCGACCACGGCCCGGAAAAGGCGTTGCGCGATCTCGATCCGATCTGGCTGGCAAAGCAATATGCGGTCAACGCGATCGGCCCGGCGCTGGTCGCCAAGCACTTCCTGCCGCTTCTTCCCCGCACCGGTCGCTCGATGTTCGCGGCGCTATCGGCGCGGGTCGGCAGCATTTCCGACAATCGGCTCGGCGGCTGGTACGGGTATCGCGCCAGCAAGGCCGCGCTGAACCAGCTGATCCGCACGCTGGCGGTCGAGGACAAGCGCCGCAACGACCGCGGCATCGTCGTGGCGCTCCATCCCGGCACCGTCGACACGAAGCTGTCCAAGCCGTTCCAGCAGGGCGGGCGCGACCTGTTCCAGCCGGACCGTGCCGCGGTCCAGCTGCTGGACGTTCTCGACGCACTGAAGCCGAGCGACAGCGGCAAGCTGTTCGCGTGGGACGGCGCGGAGATCGCACCCTGAGCACCCCCATGCGTGACTTTGCCGGCCACGCGGCCTAGACACACATCTGAAACGAATCCGTACAACAGAAAGACGTCCCATTGGCCGACGACACCGTCCTCGCCGATCCATCCGCTATCGCCCCCATCTCCATCGTCGAGGAGATGAAGACCAGCTACCTCGACTATGCGATGAGCGTCATCGTGGCGCGCGCGCTGCCCGACGTGCGCGACGGGTTGAAGCCGGTGCATCGCCGCATCCTGTTCTCCGCGAACGAAAGCGGGTTCCTCTACAACCGCCCGTATCGCAAGTCGGCGCGCATCGTCGGCGACGTCATCGGTAAATACCACCCGCACGGCGACACCGCGATCTACGACGCACTGGCGCGCATGACGCAGGACTGGTCGATGCGGCTGCCGCTGATCGACGGTCAGGGCAACTTCGGCTCGATGGACCCCGATCCGCCCGCCGCGATGCGGTATACCGAGGCGCGGCTGGCCAAGGCGGCCAATTACCTCCTCGAGGATCTCGACAAGGACACCGTCGACTTCCAGCCGAACTACGACGGGTCGGAACGCGAGCCGCAGGTGCTGCCGGCGCGCTTCCCCAATCTGCTGGTCAACGGCGCGGGCGGCATCGCGGTCGGCATGGCCACCAACATCCCGCCGCACAATCTCGGCGAGGTCGTCGACGCGTGCCTCGCGTACCTGGATAACGGTGCGATCACGACCGAGGAGCTGATGGAGATCGTCCCCGGCCCGGACTTCCCGACCGGCGCGATCATCCTCGGCCGCGCCGGCGCGCGCTCTGCCTATGAAACCGGGCGCGGCTCGGTGATCGTGCGCAGCCGCCACAAGATCGAGACCGGTCGCGGCGACCGCACCTCGATCGTCCTCATCGAAATTCCGTTCCAGCAGGGCAAGAACGCGCTGGTCGAGAAGATCGCCGAGGCCGCCAAGGACAAGCGCATCGAGGGCGTCAGCGACATTCGCGACGAATCGAACCGCGAAGGCGTCCGCATCGTCATCGACCTGAAGCGCGATGCGACCCCGGAGGTCGTGCTGAACCAGCTGTGGCGGCATACCCCCGCGCAGGGGTCGTTCCCCGCCAACATGCTGGCGATCCGCGGCGGTCGCCCCGAACTGCTCAACCTGCGCGACATCATCAGCGCGTTCGTGCAGTTCCGCGAGCAGGTCATCACCCGCCGCTCCAAGTTCGAGCTGAACAAGGCGAGAGAGCGCGCCCACATCCTGCTCGGTCTGGTGATCGCGGTCACCAACCTCGACGAGGTGGTCCGCATCATCCGCGGCTCGTCCAGCCCGGCGGAGGCGCGTGCCAAGCTGCTCGCCCGCGAATGGCCGATCGCGGAGATCGCGCCGTACCTGCGGCTGGTCGAGGCGCTGGAAACCGACGTCGCCGGCGACAGTTATCGTCTGTCCGAGGTACAGGTCCGCGCGATCCTCGACCTGCGCCTGCACCGCCTCACCGCGCTGGGACGCGACGAGATCGGCGACGAGCTCAAGACGCTGGCCGATTCGATCGCCGAGCTGCTCGCGATCCTCTCCGACCGCGTGAAGCTCTATGCGGTGATGCGCGAGGAATTCCGCGACGTGCGCGAACAGTTCGCCACCCCGCGCCGCACCGAGATCGCCGCTGCCGCCGACGGCATCGACGACGAGGACCTCATCGAGCGCGAGGACATGGTGGTGACGGTCACCATGGCCGGCTATATCAAGCGCACCCCGCTAGACGCCTTCCGTGCGCAGGCGCGCGGCGGGAAGGGCCGCGCCGGCATGGCGACCAAGGACGAGGACGTCGTCACCAAGCTGTTCGTCACTTCGACGCACACCCCGGTGCTGTTCTTCTCGACGCTCGGCCGCGTCTATCGCATGAAGGTCTGGCGCCTACCGGAGGGCGGCCCCGCCACGCGCGGTCGTCCGATGATCAACCTCCTGCCGCTGGAACAGGGCGAGACGATCTCGACGGTCCTGCCGCTCCCCGAGGACGAGGCCGACTGGGGCAAGCTCCACGTCATGTTCGCGACTGCCAAGGGGTCGGTGCGCCGCAACTCGATGGATGCGTTCACCAACGTGCCGTCGAACGGCAAGATCGCGATGAAGTTCGAAGGCGACGACGCGGACGACCGGCTGATCGGCGTCGCGTTGCTCGACGAGGGCGACGACGTGCTGCTGGCGACGCGCCAGGGCAAGGCGATCCGCTTCGCCGCCGACGAGGTGCGCGAGTTCCAGAGCCGCAACTCGACCGGCGTGCGCGGTATCGCGCTGAAGGGCGACGATCACGTCATCTCGCTCTCGGTCCTCCACCGCGTCGGCGTGCGCGATCAGGAGGAGCGTGACGAATATCTGCGTAACGCGCCGTGGAAGGACCGCGACGGCGACCTGACGATGCCGCTCGATCGCTTCGAGGAGCTACGCGCCAAGGAGCAGTTCATCCTGACGGTCTGCGCCAACGGCTATGGCAAGATCAGCTCGGCCTATGAATATCGCCGCACCGGGCGCGGTGGGCAGGGCATCACGAACATCGACAACATCCCGCGCAACGGGCCGGTCGTCACCAGCTTTGCGGCCACCAAGGCGGAACAGCTGATGCTGGTCACCGATCAGGCGAAGATGATCCGCATGCCGCTGGGCTCCCTGCGCGTGATCGGGCGGGGCTCGGCGGGCGTGCGGCTGTTCAACGTGGCCAAGGACGAGCACGTCGTCTCCGCCGCGCGGATCGACGAAGAGCCCGAGCCCGAGGATGCCGCCGAGGCGCTGGTCGCCGAGGAACTGGCCGGCGAGCAGGCGGTTGCCCCGACCGACGACGCAACGATCGGCGACGATGCCGCCGCCGGCCCGGAGGATGGGGAATGACCGACACGCCGCTGACTGCCTACAAGGTGCTGACCGCCGATCAGATGGCGGCGCTGGAGAAGGACGGCCGCTTCGGCGGCGCGCCCGTCGACGTGACGGATGGCTACATCCACCTGTCGACGGCCGGGCAACTGACCGAGACGGTCGACAAGCATTTCGCCGGCCGGCAGGACCTCCACGTCGCCGCGATCGATCTCGCCGCGCACGGCGACGCAGTGAAGTGGGAAGAGTCGCGCGGCGGCCAACTCTTTCCGCATCTCTATGGCGAGATACTGCTGGAAACTGTCATCGCATACGGCCCGCTGCATCGCGATGATGACGGCACGGTGAAGCTGCCGGTCGCGGGCTGATGCCATTAGCTACAAACGTCACCCCAGCGAAAACGGGAGTCTTCGGCGAGTAGGGTGCTACCACAAGCCGAGTATCCCAGTGTTCGCTGGTATGCCGGCGGCAATCGCCATCGCCGCTGCGGCGCCTCACGACACTAACGGCACATACAAATCTACCACCTCGCGCCCATCCCCGACCGCGCGCACCAGCAGCGTCCGGTGGCAATGGCATGGCTCGCGCTCGTAGCACAGCAGCGCGCTCGGCATGTCGTCCGCCAGCGCGAGCATCTGCGCCGCCTGCGCCTGCGCTTCCGGCAGCTCCAGCTGCACCTCATATACGGCAGTCAGCGTCGCGACGTCGCCCTTCTTCGCCGCATCGCGACCGCGCTTGGGCGTCCCCAGCGCCTTCAGGTGCACATAATCGATGCCCGCCTCGCGCAGCGACGCCGCGAGCGGCGACTTCGAGAACCCCGGCCGCCGCGACAGCGGCAGCGCCCGCACGTCGATCACCCGCCGCACGCCCGCACCTTGCAACGTCGCGACGAACGCAGCCATCGTCGCGCCTTCGTACCCGATGGTGTAGATCGTCATGTCCGCGAGGTGGCCACGCCCCCCTGACAACGCAAGGCACACCCGCTATCCGCCCCACGATGACGCATGACATTCACATCGTGGGCGGCGGCCTCGCCGGGTCGGAGGCCGCATGGCAGCTCGCCGAGGCCGGGTTCAAGGTCCGCCTTTCCGAGATGCGCGGCTCGGGCGACACCACGCCCGCGCACCACACCGACGACCTCGCCGAACTCGTATGTAGCAACAGCTTCCGCAGCGACGATGCCGACAGCAACGCGGTCGGCCTGCTTCACCAGGAACTGCGCGCGCTCGGCTCGCTGATCCTGCGTGAGGGCGACTGCCACCGAGTCCCCGCCGGCTCGGCGCTCGCGGTCGATCGCGACGGCTTCTCGGCCGGCGTCACCGCCGCCGTCTCCGCGCACCCCAACATCACGGTCGTCCGCGAACGCGTCGACACGCTGCCGGACACGCCCGCGATCGTCGCCACCGGCCCGCTGACCGCGCCGTCGCTGTCGGACAGTATCGCGGCGGAGACCGGCCGCGACTCGCTCGCCTTCTTCGACGCGATCGCCCCGATCGTCCACCGCGACTCGATCGACATGGACACCGCCTGGTTCCAGTCGCGCTGGAACAAGGGTGAAGGCACCGACTACATCAACTGCCCGCTCGACAAGGAGCAGTACCACGCCTTCGTCGCCGCACTGATCGCGGGCGAGAAGACCGAATATCGCGAGTGGGAGAACGTCCCCTATTTCGAAGGCTGCATGCCGATCGAGGTCATGGCGGAGCGCGGGCCCGAAACCTTGCGCTTCGGTCCGATGAAGGGCGTGGGGCTCGACGATCCGCGCACCGGCCGCTGGCCATACGCCTGCGTACAGCTGCGCCAGGACAATGCGCTTGGCACGCTGTGGAACATCGTCGGCTTCCAGACCAAGCTGAAGCACGCCGAACAGGTCCGCCTCTTCCGCACCATCCCGGGGCTGGAGAAGGCCGAATTCGCGCGGCTAGGCGGGCTGCACCGCAACACCTTCCTGCGTTCGCCCGAGTTGCTCGACGAAACGCTGCGCCTTCGCTCGCGTCCGAACATCCGCTTCGCCGGGCAGATCACCGGCTGCGAAGGCTATATCGAAAGCGCCTCGATCGGGCTGCTCGCCGGCCGCTTCGCGATTGCCGAGCTGCGGGGCGAAACGCTTGCCCCGCCCCCGGTCGAAACCGCGCTCGGCGCCTTGCTGTCGCACATAACCGGCGGCGCGGAGGCGGACAGCTACCAACCGATGAACGTCAACTTCGGACTTTTCCCGCCGATCCCCGGCCGCACGAAGAAGGCCGACCGCAAGAAGATGTACACCGATCGCGCCCGCACCGCGCTGGCGGAGTGGCTGGCGGCGTGATCCGTCCGCGCGACCTCGGTGACGACCGGGGTCGCACGACGATCACACCGGCAACGCCGTCGTATATTTCGTCATCGACAGCGCGAAGTGGGACGACGCCCCCGCCACCGACGGGTGGCCCAGCAGCGTCTGCATCAGGAAGTGGTTGTAATCGCTGACGTCCGCTACCACGATCCGCAGCAGATAATCCCACTCCCCCGACATCGAGAAGCTCTCGACGATCTCGGGCCGTCCATCGACGAAGCGCTCGAAATCCTGCCGCGCTTCGATCGCGTGGCTGCGCATCCGCACGTTGCACAGCACGTTGACCCCACGCCCGACCGCGACCGGATCGACCAGCCGCACCGTGCCGGTCAGCACCCCCGCCGCCTCGAGCGCCTTCACCCGCCGCCAGCATGACGCAGGCGACGCGCCGACCGTCTGGGCCAGATCGGCGTTGCTGAGCGTCCCGTCGGCCTGCAGCGCCGAGACGATCCGCCGATCGATCCCGTCAAGGTGAACGGCCTGTTTCATTTGCACGACCATAACGACAAAAGTCGTTCATCAGAAGAGCTAGAGGCGGCCAATCTGATAAGCACCGCTCACGCCCATCTGCCATCGTCGGCTCATGGCAGATGCAGCACTCACCCGCCCGCCGGAAGCCGCCAGCGACTGGACGATCCCGCAGGGATGGGACGCCTATACGCCCGAGGATCATGCGACCTGGGACACGCTGTTCGCACGCCAGATCGCGATGCTGCCCGGCCGCGTCACCCCCGAATTCATGGCCGGGCTCGACGTGCTGCGGCTCTCCAAGCCTGGCATCCCCGATTTCGAGGAGCTCTCCGATCGGCTGATGAAGGCGACCGGGTGGCAGGTCGTGGCGGTCCCCGGCCTCGTCCCCGACGACGTGTTCTTCGATCACCTCGCGAATCGGCGCTTCGTGTCCGGCAATTTCATCCGCCGCCCCGATCAGCTCGATTACCTTCAGGAGCCCGACGTCTTCCACGATGTCTTCGGCCATGTGCCCTTGCTCGCGGATCCGGTCTTTGCGGACTACATGCAGGCATACGGACAGGGCGGGCAACGCGCAGGAGCGATGGGCGCGATCGACCGGTTGTCGCGGCTCTATTGGTACACGGTCGAATTCGGGCTGGTCCGCTCGGGCGACGATCTCGCGCTGTTCGGCGCCGGCATCGTCTCGTCGCGCGCCGAATCGATCTTCGCGCTCGACGACCCCTCGCCCAACCGCCTCGCGTTCGACCTGCGCCGCGTGATGCGCACCCGCTACCGCATCGACGATTTTCAGCAGACGTACTTCGTCATCGACAGTTTCGAGGATCTGCTCGACCAGACGCTCAACACCGATTTCGCCCCCCTCTACGCCGAGCTGGAACACCAGCCGGACCACGACCCGGAGACGATCCTGCCCGACGACCGCGTCTTCACGCGCGGCACGCAAGCGCACGCGCGCGGCTGACCCCTTCACCTGAAAGGCATATTCATGACTGATCCGCAGAACCCGCTCGGACTCGCCGGTTTCGAGTTTTGCGAGTTCACCTCGCCCGATCCCGACATGCTGGCCACGCAGTTCGAGCAGATGGGCTTCGTCGCCGCGCACCGTCATCCGTCCAGGCAGGTGACGCGCTACGTACAAGGCCGCATCAACCTGCTCCTCAACCGCGAGCCGACCGGCCAGGCCGCCGACTTCCGCGCGCTCCACGGACCGTCGGCCAGCGGCATGGCGTTCCGTGTCGCCGATCCGAAGGCCGCCTACGATCATGCGATCGCCGAGGGCGCGACCGCGGTCGACGCTGCTGCGGGCACGCTCGGCGAGGACAGCTATCCAATCGAGGGCATCGGCGGCAGCTACCTCTATCTCGTCAAGGCCGGCGAGGACCTGTACGCCGACTGGCACGAAGTCCCCGGCTGGCGCGAGGCGGCACAGGAGAACAACGTCGGGCTCGATATCCTCGACCATCTCACGCACAATGTCCGACGCGGCGAGATGCGGACATGGTCCAGCTTCTACGGCCGGCTGTTCGGCTTCGAGGAGCAGAAGTTCTTCGACATCAAGGGCAAGGCCACCGGCCTGTTCAGCCAGGCGATGATCGCCCCCGATCTCGCCATCCGCATCCCGCTTAACGAAAGCAAGGACGAGACCTCGCAGATCGAGGAGTTCATCCGCGAATACAACGGCGAGGGTATTCAGCACCTCGCGCTCACCACCGACAATATCTACGAGACCGTCGAGAAGCTTCGCGCTCGCGGCGTGCGGCTGCAGGACACGATCGAGACCTATTACGAGCTGGTCGACAAGCGCGTGCCGAACCACGGCGAGGACCTCGACCGCCTGAAGCGCAACCGCATCCTGATCGACGGCAACGTCGGCGAGGAGGGCATCCTGCTCCAGATCTTCACCGAAAACATGGTCGGCCCGATCTTCTTCGAGATCATCCAGCGCAAGGGCAATCAGGGCTTCGGGAACGGGAACTTCCAGGCGCTGTTCGAGAGCATCGAGTTGGACCAGATCCGGCGCGGCGTGGTCAAGGTCGACGCCTAAGCGTCGAACGCGACGCGAGCGCTTGTCGCTCGCCCGCGCCTGGCCGGCACGGCCAGCCGGGGCATAGGGCCCGGCTTGGCCGGGTCCGACGCCTCGGCGTGTTGAGCATACCCGACAGGCAAACAGGCCAGCGGATCGAGTAACAGGAGAGAACAATGCCCGACACTCGCTACCTCCCCGGCTTCGGCAACCACGTGTCGACCGAGGCGGTGCCGGGTGCGCTCCCGATCGGCCGCAACTCGCCACAGAAGGTGCCGTTCGGCCTCTATGCCGAACAACTCTCCGGCACCGCCTTCACTGCGCCGCGCCACGAGAACCGCCGCTCCTGGCTCTACCGCCTGCGCCCCACCGCGCAGCACCCGGCTTTTACGCCCTATACCGGCGCGCGCCATCTCAAGTCGGCGCCGTTCGACACGCCCCCCTCCCCCAATCGGATGCGCTGGGATCCGCTGCCGTGGCCCGACGCGCCGACCGACTGGCTCGACTCGCTCGTCACCTACGGCGGCAACGGCAGCGTCGCCGAGCAGACCGGTGTCGCGATCCATCTCTATGCGGCGACCGCCGACATGGACCGCGCCTTCTTCTCCGCGGATGGCGAACTGCTGATCGTGCCGCAGGACGGCGGGCTCGCGATCGATACCGAACTCGGCCGCCTCGATGTCGCCCCGCTCCAGATCGCGCTGATCCCGCGCGGCGTGCGCTTCCGCGTCCGGCTCGCCGACAGCGGACGCGCGCGCGGCTACGTCTGCGAAAACTTCGGCGCACCGTTCCGCCTGCCCGATCTCGGCCCGATCGGCGCCAACGGCCTCGCCAACCCGCGCGACTTCGAGGCGCCGGTCGCCTGGTTCGAGGATCGTGACGAACCCTGTGTCGTGGTCCAGAAATTTCAGGGCGGGCTCTGGCAGACGACGCTCGACCACTCGCCGTTCGACGTGGTGGCATGGCATGGCAACCTCACCCCGTATCGCTATGATCTGACACGCTTCAATACCATCAACACCGTATCGTTCGACCATCCCGATCCGTCGATCTTTACCGTGCTGACCAGCCCGAGCGAGACGCCCGGTACCGCCAATTGCGACTTCGTGATCTTCCCGCCGCGCTGGATGGTCGCGGAGGGAACCTTCCGCCCGCCGTGGTTCCACCGTAACGTGATGAGCGAGTTCATGGGCCTGATCGCGGGCGCATATGATGCCAAGGAAGGCGGCGGCTTCGTCCCCGGCGGCGCCAGCCTTCACAACCAGATGAACGGCCATGGCCCTGATCAGACCAGCTATGAGAAAGCGGTCGCAAGCGATTTGAAACCGGTCAAGATCGACGGCACGATGGCCTTCATGTTCGAAACCCGCCACGTCGTGCGCACTACGATCTGGGCGCAAACGTCGCCAACAATGCAATTGGATTACGATGCGGTGTGGGGCGGCTTTCCCAAGGCGGTACTCCCGCGCTGACCCGCCGCACTGGAAAATACCGTCGACCCTGCTAGCGTGCGCGGATGCAGTTTCTGAAGATCCTGTTCTGGTCGCTGCTGGCGTTCGTCGCCGCGGTGTTCACGTTCGGCAATTGGACCAACGTCACCATCCAGCTGTTCGGCGGGTTGGTGGCGGAGGTGAACCTGCCGCTGTTGCTGCTCGCCACCTTCCTGCTCGGCTTCGTGCCGACGTTGATTTATCAGCATTTCATCCGCTTTCGCCTTCGTCAGCGGCTGACCGCGGCGGAACGCGCCGCCGAAAGCGCGCTTGCCGCGGCACGCGTTGCCGACACGCCGGCGCTCCCCGTCGTGCCCGTGGCGGCGACGCCCGCCGACACCGGAACCCTCTGATGCCCAACCGTATCTTCGTCGCGCTCGACACCCCCGATCTGGCCCGCGCGCGGGCGCTGGCGGAGCGCGTCCGCCATCATGTCGGCGGCATCAAGCTCGGCCTCGAATTCTTTTGCGCGCACGGCCCCGCCGGCGTCCGCGCGATGGAGGAGATCGGCCTACCCGTTTTCCTGGACCTTAAGCTCCACGACATTCCCAATACCGTCGCCAAGGCGGTGCAATCGCTAGGGAACCTCGCGCCGGCCGTGCTGACCGTCCACGCCGGCGGCGGCCGCGCGATGCTGGAGGAGGCCAAGGCTGCCGCGCACCCATCGACCAGGGTCGTCGCGGTCACGATGCTGACCAGCCTGGATGAAAGCGATCTCGCCGCCACCGGCGTCGCGGGCAGCGCGCACGACCATGTGCTCCGGCTGACCGATCTGGCGCGCGAGGCCGGGCTCGACGGCATCGTCTGCTCGGGTGCCGAAGTGAAAGCGGCGCACACGTCATGGCCGAAGGGCTATTTCGTCGTTCCCGGCGTCCGCCCCGCCGATGGTGCGCTCGGCGACCAGAAGCGTGTCGTCACCCCGCGCGCCGCGGTCGACGCAGGCGCCTCGATGCTGGTGATCGGCCGCCCGATCACCCAGGCCGAAGATCCCGACGCGGCGGCGCGGGCGATCGCGGCAACGCTGTAGCGCGACGGATTTCTTGAACTCGTCACCCCCGAGCTTGTCGAAGGGCCGGCGACCGGGCGCCTCTGTCGACAAGCTCAGCGGAAACGGTTTCAACCGGCAAGCGTAAACAGTAAGGCCGCTCATGCCCGTCACCGCCAAGATCTGCGGACTATCCACCGCCACGACGCTCGACGCCGCGATCGCGCAGGGCGCAAGCCATGTCGGTTTCGTCGTCTTCCCGCCCTCGCCCCGCCATCTCGGGTTCGAGGAACTCGCCGGCCTGGCGGCACGCGTGCCGGCGCACGTCCGCAAGGTGGGCGTGTTCGTCGATCCTGCCGACGACCTCCTCATGGCGGCGGTGGCGGCCGGCCGGCTCGACGCGATTCAGCTCCACAAGACGACGCCGGCCCGCGTCGCGCATCTCCGCCGTCTCAGCGCGCGCGAGGCCTGGGCGGCGGTGGCGATCGAAACCCGAGGCGATCTCGCAGCCGCGGCCGCGCAGACCGGCGCTGCCGACCGGCTGCTCTACGACGCCAAGACCCCGGAGGGCGCGACGCTGCCCGGCGGCATGGGCGTGCGATTCGATTGGGAGCTGCTGCGCGGCTTTCGCCATCCGTTGCCCTGGGCCTTGTCCGGCGGACTCGACGTCACCAATGTCGACGAGGCGATCGCGCGCACCGGCACGACGCTGGTCGATGTGTCGTCTGGCGTCGAGAGCGCGCCGGGCGTCAAGGACGTGGACAAGATCGCCGCCTTCCTGCAACGGGTTTCCGCATCATGAACGCACCCAATTCCTTCCGCGCGCAACCCGACGACCGCGGTCACTTCGGCCCCTATGGCGGTCGCTACGTGTCCGAGACGCTGATGCCGCTGATCCTCGACCTGGAGCGCGAATATCGCGCCGCCAAGGAGGACGCGGGCTTTGCGGCGCAGTTCGACGACCTGCTCGAACATTATGTCGGCCGCCCCTCGCCGCTGTACCATGCCGAGCGGCTGACCGACACGCTGCGCGACAGCGCGCCGGACGGCCCCCATGGGGAGAAGCGGGGCGCGCAGGTGTGGTTCAAGCGCGACGAACTGAACCACACCGGCGCGCACAAGATCAACAATTGCATCGGCCAGATCCTGCTCGCGATCCGCATGGGCAAGACGCGGATCATCGCGGAGACCGGCGCCGGGCAGCACGGCGTCGCGACCGCGACCGTATGCGCGCGCTTCGGGCTGCCCTGCGTCATCTACATGGGCGCCAAGGACGTCGAGCGGCAGCAGCCCAACGTTTTTCGCATGAAACTGCTCGGTGCCGAGGTCCGCGCAGTGGAAAGCGGCGCACGCACGCTGAAGGACGCGATGAACGAGGCGCTGCGCGACTGGGTCGCCAACGTCCACGACACGTTCTACATCATCGGCACCGCCGCCGGTCCGCACCCCTATCCGGAGCTGGTCCGCGACTTCCAGAGCGTGATCGGGCGCGAGGCGCGCGCGCAGTTGATGGCGCGCACCGGGCGGCTTCCCGATCTGCTGGTCGCCGCGATCGGCGGCGGATCGAACGCGATCGGGCTGTTCCATCCGTTCCTCGACGACGCCGATGTGAAGATGCTCGGCGTCGAGGCGGCGGGCGAAGGGCTCGACGCGAAGCACGCCGCCAGCCTCGCCGGCGGCTTCCCCGGCGTTCTCCACGGCAATAAGACGTACCTGCTCCAGGACGACGACGGCCAGATCGCGGAGGCGCATTCGATTTCCGCGGGCCTCGACTATCCGGGCATCGGGCCCGAGCACGCGTGGCTGAAGGACAGCGGGCGCGTCGATTATACCGCCATCACCGATCGCGAGGCGCTCGACGCGTTCCAACTGCTGTGCCGCACCGAAGGCATCATCCCCGCGCTCGAACCCTCGCACGCGATCGCCGCGGTGGCGCGCGTCGCCAAGGACATGCCGCAGGACGCGATCATCCTCGCCAATCTGTGCGGTCGCGGGGACAAGGACATCTTCACCGTCGCCGAAGCGCTGGGAGTGCAGATTTGACCCGCCTCGCCGATGCCTTCATCGCCGATCGCCCGACGCTGATCTGCTTCGTCACCGCCGGCGATCCCTCGGTCGCGGCCACGCCCGCGATCCTCGATGCGCTGGTCGACGGCGGCGCGGACGTGATCGAGCTGGGGATGCCCTTCACCGACCCGATGGCGGACGGCCCCGCGATCCAGGCCGCGAACATTCGCGCGTTGGGTGGCGGGGTGACGACGGCCGACATCCTGACGATCGCCACCGACTTTCGCGCGCGTCATCCGCTCACCCCGCTCGTCCTGATGGGCTATGCCAATCCGATGCTGCGTCGTGGCCCGGAATGGTTCGCACAAGCGCTTCATGAGGCGGGCGTCGACGGCGTGATCTGCGTCGACGTGCCGCCCGAGGAGGACGATGCGCTCGGCCCGGCGCTCCGCGCGATGGGGATCGACCTGATCCGCCTCGCCACGCCGACGACGCACGGCGCGCGGCTGGGGCAGGTGCTGAACGGCGCGGGCGGGTTCGTTTACTACGTTTCGGTCGCCGGCATTACCGGCAAGCAGCAGGCGCAACAGGCTTCGATCGAGGAGGCCGTGGCGCGGCTGAAGGGCGCGACCGACCTGCCCGTCGCGGTCGGCTTCGGCGTACGCACGCCCGAACAGGCGCGCGCGATCGGGCGCGTGGCGGACGGCGTGGTGGTCGGCTCTGCGATCGTCGAGATCATCGCCGAGCATGGCACGGCCGCGGCGGCGCCGGTCGCGGATTATATCAGGACGCTGTCGGCGGCGCTCGCCGACGCACGAAAGGTTTCGGCATGAGCTGGCTCAGCAACGTCCGCAACGCGCTGTCGGGGATCGTCCCCGGTGGTGCGAAGGCGCAGACCCCCGATCACCTGTGGCACAAGTGCAAGGGTTGCGGGACGATGGTGTTCACCAAGGAGCTGGAGGAGAATCTCCACGTCTGCCCGACCTGCGACCATCACGAGCGCATCGGCCCGTCCGAGCGGTTCGAATACCTGCTCGATCCCGCCAGCATCGACGTGCTGCCCTCGCCGCGATCCGCCGAGGATCCGCTCAAGTTCCGCGATTCAAAGCGATATGCCGATCGCCTGAAGGCCGCCCGCGCCGCGACCGGTGAGCAGGACGCCTTCGTCAACGCACGCGGCACGATCCACGGCCACCGCGTCGTGCTGGGCGTACAGGACTTCGCCTTCATGGGCGGCTCGATGGGCCAGGCGGTCGGCGAGGCGTTCATCCAGGGCATTGAGACCGCGATCAAGGACCGCGCGCCCTTCATCGTCTTTACCGCCTCGGGCGGCGCGCGGATGCAGGAGGGCATTCTCAGCCTGATGCAGATGCCGCGCAGCACCGTGGCGATCCAGATGCTCCACGACGCCGGGCTGCCGTATATCGTCGTGCTGACGGACCCCACGTCGGGCGGCGTCATGGCCGCCTATGCGATGCTGGGCGACGTCCACATCGCCGAGCCCAAGGCGACGCTCGCCTTTACCGGTCGTCGCGTGATCGAGAACACGATCCGCGAGAAGCTGCCGGACGATTTCCAGACCAGCGAATATTATCTGGAGCACGGCCTGATCGACATGGTCGTTCACCGCCGCGACCTGCGTGAGCGGCTGGCGACGGTGATCGGCTATCTATGCGGCGACCGCAAGGCCGCCTGACGCGTCCCGCCGATGGCTGACCATGCGGTGTCGACCGACCCGGACGTCCAGGCGCAACTCGACCGCTTGTGGTCGCTGTCACCCGGCGCAGACGTCCTCGGGCTGGAGCGGATCACGCGGCTGCTCGCGCGGATCGGCGACCCGCATCGCGCGCTGCCGCCGGTGTTCCATGTCGCGGGCACCAACGGCAAGGGCTCGACCTGCGCTTTCCTGCGCGGCGCGCTGGAGGCCGGGGGATACCGGGTCCATGCGTATACAAGTCCGCATCTGGTGCGCTTCAACGAGCGCATCCGCCTCGGCGGTCGGCTGATCGACGACCCCGCGCTCGCGGCTTTGCTCGCGGAGGTGCTCGATCGCGCCGAGGGGATCGGCGCCAGCTTCTTCGAGATCACCACCGCCGCCGCCTTCCTCGCCTTTGCGCGCACGCCCGCCGACGCCTGCGTGATCGAGGTCGGGCTGGGCGGGCGGCTCGACGCGACCAACGTCCTGCCGGAGCCGGTCGCCTGCGGGATCGCCGCACTCGGGATCGACCATCAGGCCTTCCTCGGCGACACGATGGAGCAGATCGCTGCCGAGAAGGCGGGCATCGCCAAGCGCGGCGTCCCGCTGGTGACGATGTCCTACCCACCCGCCATCGCCGCACCGATCGCGCGCGCGGCGGCGGTCAGCGGTGCGCGCTGGCTCCCGCGCGGCGCGGCATGGGATGTCACCACCGACCAGCAGCTGCGCTACACCGACGCCGCGGGCAGCCTTACCCTGCCGCTGCCCTCGTTGCCCGGCACTCACCAGAGCGGCAACCTCGCGCTCGCGATCGCCATGCTTCGCCACCAGTCGGCGCTTCCCGTTCCCTCCCCGGCGCTGGAGGCCGCCGCCCGCACGACGCACTGGTCCGCACGGCTGCAACGGCTCGGCGCCGGGCCACTCACCGCACCGCTCGGGCACACGCCGGTATGGCTCGACGGCGGCCACAACGTGTCGGCCGGCGAGGCGATCGCCGCCGCGCTTCCGGCGCTGGGCGGCGGCAGCGGGCGCCGCCTGACCGTCATCGTCGGCATGCTCGCCAACAAGGACGCTGCCGGCTTCCTGGCGCCCTTCGCGCACGCGATCGACCGCCTCGTCGCACTGCCTGTACCCGGTCACGCGCACCATAGCCCCGACGCACTCCGCGCGGTCGCCGGGTCACTGGCGATCCCGGCGACCGACAGCGCCGCGACCATCGACGCCGCGATCCATCTGCTCGCCCACGGCCCCCCTTCGGCCTCGGTCCTGATCGCCGGCTCGCTCTACCTTGCCGGCGAGGTGTTGAGGGCAAACGACGAACTGCCGACCTGATCCAAATTCTGCGATTGACTTGCAATAGCGGACAGGCGACCTTGCGCGGGCAAGAGGAGTCGCCTGTTCATGACCCAGCTTCCCGCCCCCGCCGTGACCGCCACGGCCCTGCCGCATGCCCTGCCCGACTGCCCCAACGCGCGCGTCGTCCTGTTCGCGATGCGGCGCATGGGCGCCAACGGCCTGTCCGACGCGCGCGCCGCGCACGGCCTGTTCACCGCCTTCGGGGAGGCGTTTCGTCGCCCGCTCATGCTGATGCGCAACCTGATGGCCGATCTGGCCGCGCATGCCGCGGTGCCGATCGCCATCGCACCGTGCTGCTGCGCGCGGATGACGCCGTCCGAGCAGGTGCTGCTCGCGATCGTCGCGCGCATCGAAACCCGCACCGACAGCGCGCGGTTGCTGATGCAGGACCTGCTCGGCCAGCGCCACGTCGACGGCCCGCTCGCCAGCGCCGCCGCACTGGCGGCCGCCTTCGCCGACGATGGCCGGCCGGTGTCGGCCTAGCGCTTGATCCACTTGCGTGGAAAGCGGCACCGCTGCTGATCCAGCCTTGCTGGATCAGACGCTGGCTAGGCCGACACGCCGTCGCGGGCGTCGCCCGGCCCCTCGGTGCCCGCGCTGCCGACCGATCGGTCGACCAGCCCCGATCGGCTCATCCACCAGAACAGCAGCACTCCGGGCAGCGCCAGCACGACCGTCAGCAGGTAGAAATCGACGTACCCCACCCGCTCGACCAGCGCTCCCGCGCTCGCCCCGGTGACGATCCGGCCGACCACGCTCGCCGCCGCAGAGATCAGCGCATATTGCGCAGCGGTGAAGCGCAGGTCGCACAGGGCGGAGAAGTAAGCCACCACCGTCACCCCGCCGATCCCCGACGCAATGTTCTCGAACAGGATAGCGCCCGCCAGACCGGCGTTGCTGTGCCCGGCCGCCGCCAGGCCCGCAAAGCTGGCGTTCGACACCGCCATCAGCACCAGGCTGATCAGCACCGACCGCTTCAGCCCCAGCCGCGCATAGATCGCGCCGCCGATGAAGATGCCGACCAGATAGGCCCAGAATCCGACGCCGACGTCGTACAAGGCGATCTCGTCGTTCCCGAAGCCCAGATCGTTGAGCAACAGCCGCAGCACGAGCTGGCCCAGCGTATCCCCGATCTTGTGGATCAGGATGAACGCCAGCACAATGAACGCGCCCGGCCGCGCGAAGAACTGCACGAACGGCTGCCACACCGCCGCCAGGGTCGCACCCATGCCGCGCCGCGGCTCGACGTCGCGATGCCGCCGCGGCTCACCAACGATCAGCCCGGCCAGCATCGCCGGCAACGCCAGCACCGCGGTCGACAGATAGGCGATCGTCCAGCCGTGCCGCGCGGCCACAAACAGCGCCAGCGAGGCGGCCGCGGTCGATCCGATCCGCCAGCCATATTGGCTCATCCCCGATCCAACGCCCAGCTGGCGCGGTTCGAGGATCTCGATCCGATACGCATCGATCACCACGTCGAACGTCGATCCCGCCACCGCCACCAGGATCGCGGCCGTCACGGTCGCGCCGATGCTGGCGCGCGGATCGATCACCGCGAGATTGGCGACCGCCGCGATCACCAGCACGCCCGCCAGCAACAGCCACGACACCCGCTGCCCCAGCCGCCCGAGCAGCGGCAGCCGCACGCCGTCGACCACCCAGGCCCAGAGGAATTTGATATTATAGACCAGGAACGCCAGGCTGAACGCGGTAACGGTCTTCTTGTCGATCCCGCCCTGCGCCAGCCGCGTGGTCAACGTGGCGGCGATCATCGCGTACGGAAAGCCCGACGACACGCCAAGCGCGAACGCCGCCAGCGGCCCGCGCTCCAGATATGGGCGCACGCCGTCCACCCAGGTTCGCCCATCCGTCCGCGTCGCCATCGATCCTCCATGCCTCGTCCCGCATAGAGGGGCTTAGCGGGAAATCGGCGTCAGGTAAGCCCGGTCGCGGCCGGTCCGGCGCCGAACAGCCGCAATCCGCCCGGCACCCGCGGCGGCGGCTTGCCCTCGACCTGCATCTCGATCGCGCCGATCGATCCCAGCAGGTCGCGCTGCGTATATGGCTTGGTCAGGCATCCGATCGCCACCGTCTCCGCCTCGACCGGGCAGGCGCCGGTCACGAACAGCACCGGCATGCCGCGCGTCGCCGCCGCGCGCGCGACGTCGATCCCGCTGCCGTCGGCCAGGTTCACGTCGACCAGGATCAGGTCGATCGCCACGCCGCCCTCGATCAACCGAACGGCGTCCGCGACCCGATCCACCGTCGCCACCACCGTGAAGCCGTTGTCACTCAGCAGGTATTCGGTATCGAATGCGACCAGCGGCTCATCCTCGACCACCAGCAGCTTTTCGATCGATCGCTGTCGCCGCCCGAACAACATCGTCTGTTACGCCCCGGTATCGTTGCACTTGCACAACACCGCGCCGCGCAATTATTTCCCGCATCTTTCTCCGCGATCGGCTAAGCGCGCCCGATGGCCGAAGATCGCACCCAGCACCGTATCGCCAAGTTGCTTGCCCGCGCCGGGATCGCCTCGCGCCGCGAAGTGGAGCGGATGATCGAGGAAGGCCGCGTCGCGAAGGACGGCATCGCGATCGACACGCCCGCCACCGTGCTCCCCTCGCTCGCCGGCGTCACCGTCGACGGACAGCCGGTCGCCGCCGCCGAACCGACGCGGCTGTTCCTCTTCCACAAGCCGACGGGCGTATTGACCGCCGAGCGCGATCCTGCGGGCCGCGCGACGATCTACGACCGGCTGCCAAAGGACCTGCCGCGGCTGGTGCCGGTCGGCCGGCTCGACCTGAATACCGAGGGACTGCTGCTGCTCACCACCGACGGCGAGTTGAAGCGCCAGCTCGAACTGCCCGCCACCGGGGTCGAGCGCAGCTATCGCGCGCGCGCCTACGGCCAGATCAGCCAGGCGCAATTGGAGGAGCTGATCCACGGCATCGAGATCGACGGCATCCGCTACGGCGCGATCGACGCCAACCTGGAGCGGCGCACCGGCGCCAACGTCTGGATCGAGATGACGCTGCGCGAGGGCAAGAACCGCGAGGTGCGCCGCGTGCTCGAACATCTGGGACTGCGCGTCAGCCGGCTGATCCGGACCCGCTACGGTCCGTTCGTGCTCGGCGATTTGCCCGTAGGCGACATCGGCGAGGTCCGCGCCGCCGATCTCGCCGCGTTCCGCCACACGCTGAAGGCCGCCGCAAGGCAGCGACCGGCGGTTCCCGACGTGGCAGTCCCCGGCGCGCGTCGCGGCGCGGGTCGCCATGCGGCCGCGACCCGCCCGCCTGCCGAGGGCGCGCGTGGTGCCGCTCGCACGCCGTTCGGTACGGAGCGGCGTCCGCCGGCCGCGCGCCCGCCGGCGCCGTCGTCCCCGCGTTCCGCCGCCGGCACCCGCCCGGCCGCTGCGCGCACCACGCCGAAGCCTGCGCCCAAGGCCGCTGCGCCGATCGCCGAGGAGCCGTCCGTCACCCCGGCGCGCCCGCCGAAGATCAAGCGCCAGCCGGGCTGGGCGAAGCCGAAGCCAAAATCCGGGCCATCGCGCTCGGGCGGTCCCCGGGGGCGCAAATGAGGATCATCGCCGGCCAATGGCGCGGCCGACCGCTCGCCGCGCCCAAGGGCGATGCGACCCGCCCGACCGCGGATCGCACCCGCGAGGCGTTGTTCTCTATGCTCGCCAGTCGGGTCGGCAGCTTCGAGGGGCTCGCGGTCGCGGATCTGTTCGCGGGCTCCGGCGCGCTGGGGCTGGAAGCCTTGTCGCGCGGCGCCGCCACCTGCCTCTTTGTCGAGCAGGACAAGCCCGCGCTCGACGCCTTGCGCGCCAACGTCGCGAAGCTGGAGGCGACCGGCACCGACATCCGCGCCGCCTCGGTCCTGGCGCTCGGGCCGGCGCGCGCGCCGCTCGATATCGTGATGATGGACCCGCCCTATGGCACCGGTGCCGGCGCGGTGGCGGCGGACAAGCTCGCGCGGCTCGGCTGGATCGGTCCGGCGACCTGGGTGTCGATCGAGACCGCGCGCGGCGAAGGCGATGTACCCCCCGGCTTTACCGTCGATGCGGACCGCACGCACGGTCGCGCGCGGTTGATGCTGCTGCGCCGTGCCTGACGGTCACCGGTCGCTCGCGCGCCCGCGCATCACCAGCAGCGCGATCAGGCTGACCAGCGACATCGCCGCCAGATAGCCGCCGACCAGCGACAGCCCGCCGCGCCGCGCCAGCGTCTCCGCGACGACCGGCGTCAGCCCGCCGCCGATGATTCCCGCCATGTTGAACGCCAGGCTCACCCCGGTGTAGCGGACGCGCGCCGGGAACAGCCCGGGCAGCCATGCGCCGAGCGGACCATAGACGAACCCCATCGCGAACAAGGCCGTCGCCAGGCTCCCAAACATCAGCACCGGCACGCCCGAACCCAGTCCCGGGGCCAGTAAAAACCCGGCGATCACGGCACCGACGCACCCCCAGGACAGCACGAAGCGCGCGTCCTTGCGGTCGACCCAAACCCCCGACAGTGCGATGCCGACCGCCATGAACAGGATCGCGCCCAATTGCATCGACAGGATCGTCGGCCGCGCGATCCCCAGCCGGGTCGTCGCATAGCCGAGCGCGAACGCGGTCGCGATATAATAGACCGCAAAGCACGCCACCGCCCCCAGCGTCCCGCCCAGCGCGGCACGCCAGTGATCGCGCAACAGCTCGCCCATGGGCACGCTGGGCGGCGGCCCTTCCTCCAGCACGCGCGCGAACGCCGGCGTCTCGGCGATCTTCAGCCGCACCCACAGCCCCAGCCCAACCAGCACGATCGACAGCACGAACGGGATCCGCCATCCCCGCGCCATGAAGTCCGCCGGCGTCATCGCTATGCCGAGCAGCAGGAACAATCCGTTGGCGGCGATAAACCCGACCGGCGCGCCTAGTTGCGGTACCATGCCATAGCGCCCGCCCCAGCCCGGCGGCGCGTTCTCCACCGCCAGCAACGCCGCCCCGCCCCACTCGCCGCCCAGCCCGAAGCCCTGCCCGAACCGCAGGAAGCATAGCAGCAGCGGCGCCAGATAGCCGGCCTGCGCGTAGGTCGGCAGGAACGCGATCGCCAGCGTCGACCCGCCCATCAGCATCAGGCTGGCGACCAGTGTCGACTTGCGCCCGATCCTGTCCCCGTAATGCCCGAACGCCCAGGCCCCTACCGGCCGCGCGAAGAACGCCACCGCCAGGCTGGCATAGGCCGCCAGCAACTGCGCCGACGCGTCGCCGGCCGGAAAGAACAGCGGCCCGAACACCAGCGAGGCGGCGGTGGCATAGATATAGAAGTCGTAGAATTCCACCGACGTGCCGACCAGGCTGGCAAGCAGGATGCGGCGGTGCGACGCGGCGGACGGGACGGTGACGGTCATCGGTCCCTTTCCGCCGCGCCGAGCCGCTACGTCAACGCGCAAAAACCCGGTTCGGTCATGAAATCGGGCAACGGCGACACATGGCAGCAATGTTGTCGCGTTATAGGGGTCGCGTGATGCCGCCGTTGGCGGAGTCGCGATCTGCCGGGCAATCCCCCTCGCCCGGCAATTCCCTGAACTACGGGGCGGCCCTGCGGGTCGCCCCGTCTTTTCGCACTAGGCCGCCAGCGCTGCACGCAGCTGCGCCTTGTTCATCGTCGAACGCCCCGCGATGTCGCGCTTCTTCGCTTCGGCGTAGAGCTCGTCGCGAGTCCGGTGATCACGCGCCGCTGCGGTCTTCTCCGCGACATCGTCCGGCTGCGCGGAGAACTGCTTTCCCTTCTTCGTGTCGGCGCGCTTCTTGGCGCTGGTTCGCGCATATTCCTCGTCGGTCAGGTCGTCGCGCGCCTGCTTGGGCAGGTAGCGCTCGCCGGTGTCGCCACTGCGGTGGCCGGACTTGGTGCCCCACCGCTCCTCGGTCCATTGATGGAGCGAGTTGTGGTCGTCCTTCCCACCCTTGTAGCCGCCGCCGCGCTTCTTGTACTCCGCGACCGCCATCTGCGCCTTGCGGGCCGACCATTGCCCCTGCTTGCCGCCCTTCGCACCGGCGGTGATCTCGTCCTTCACCTTTTCCCAAAGGTCGGGATCGGTCTTTTCGGCAGTCTCGGGCATGCTCGGTTCTCCTTTCCGCGCGCCAACGCACGGCGCCAAGGAAGGGCCGCTCACCCCGCGGTGACGAAACTGTCCATCACCCGCTTGCGCCCGGCCTGCTCGAAATCGATCTCCAGCTTGTTGCCCTCGATCTCGGCGATCGTGCCGTAACCGAACTTCTGGTGGAACACGCGCTGCCCCGTCGACAGGTCGGCGCGGCCCTTGTTGCCGAGGCTGACCGCCGAGCTGCGGCTCTCGACCACCCGCGTCGGCTCGCGCGTGAAGGTGCGGCTCGACCATTCGCCGCCCGGCTTGGCCCCCAGCGTTCCCGCGGCACGCTGCCACCCCGGCCCGCGACCCGTGCCGCGCGCGACATCGGCAAACGGGTCGGCGCGTTCGGACCAGTTCGCGCGCCACAGGCTCTCGCCCCCCGACATGCTCGTCTCGCTCTCGATATGATGCGCGGGCAGCTCGCCGACGAACCGCGACGGGATCGAGCTGGTCCATTGCCCATAGATGCGGCGATTGGCGGCATGCAGGATCGTCGCACGCCGCCGCGCGCGCGTGATCGCCACATAGGCGAGCCGCCGCTCCTCCTCCAGCGAGCGGGTGCCGCCCTCGTCCAGCGAACGCTGTGACGGGAAAAGCCCCTCCTCCCAGCCGGCCAGGAACACGCTGTCGAACTCCAGCCCCTTGGCGGCGTGGATCGTCATGATCGTCACCTTCGGGTCCTCGCGGGTCGCCTCATTGTCCATGACGAGGCTGACATGCTCCAGGAACGCCCCGAGGTTCTCATATTCCTCCATGGCGCGTACCAGTTCGGTCAGGTTCTCCAGCCGCCCCGCCGCCTCGGTCGATTTCTCGGCCTGGTACATCGCGGTGTAGCCGCTTTCGTCGAGGATCTGCCGTGCGAGTTCAGGATGCGGCAGATCGCGCGCCATGTCGCGCCAGCGCGCGATGTCGCCGACGAAGCGGCCGAGCGCCTTGCGCGCCTGCGGGGTCAGCTCGTCGGTATCGAGGATGCGCGCCGCCGCCATCGACAGCGGCACGCCGCCCGCACGCGCCAGCTGGTGCAGCTTCGCGATCGCCTTGTCGCCCAACCCGCGCTTCGGCGTGTTCACGATCCGCTCGAACGCCAGATCGTCGGCGGGCTGGTTGACGACGCGAAGATAGGCCAGCGCATCGCGGATTTCGGCGCGTTCGTAGAAGCGGAACCCGCCGACAATCCGGTACGGAAGCCCGATCGAGATGAAGCGATCCTCGAACTCGCGCGTCTGGTGCTGAGCGCGGACCAGGATCGCAACATCGTCGAGGCTGGTGCCGCTGCGCTGTGCGGCCTCGATCTCGTCGGCGACCCGCCGCGCCTCCTCCGGCCCGTCCCAGACGCCGAGCACGCGGACCTTTTCGCCGGCGTCCAGCTCGGTCCACAATTCCTTGCCCAGCCGCCCGCCGTTGTTGGCAATCACCCCCGACGCAGCGCCCAGGATGTGCGGGGTGGAGCGATAGTTCTGCTCCAGCCGGATCACCTTCGCGCCGGGGAAGTCCTTTTCGAACTTCAGGATGTTCTCGACCTGCGCCCCGCGCCACGAATAGATCGACTGGTCGTCGTCGCCGACGCAGCAGATGTTGCGCCGCTCCTGCGCCAGCAACCGCAGCCACAGGTACTGAACCGAGTTCGTGTCCTGATATTCGTCGACCATGATGTAGCGGAAGCGCTGCTGGTACTGCTCCAGCACGCTGCGGTCGCGCTTCAGGATCGTCAGCACGTGCAGCAGCAGGTCGCCGAAGTCGCAGGCGTTCACCGCCTTCAACCGCTCCTGATATTGCTGATACAATTCGCCGCCGCGCCCGTTGGCATAGCGCTCGCTCTCCCCGGCGTCGACGTCGGCGGGGACAAGTCCCTTGTTCTTCCACTCGTCGATCAGCCCGGCGAGCGAGCGCGCCGGAAAGCGCTTCTCGTCGATGTCCGCCGCGACGATCAGTTGCTTGAGCAGCCTCAGCTGGTCGTCGGTATCGAGGATCGTGAAGTTGCTCTGCAACCCGACGAGTTCGGCATGACGGCGCAACATCTTGGCGCCGATCGCATGGAAGGTGCCGAGCCATGGCATCCCCTCGACGGCATCGCCGACCAGCCGCCCGACGCGCTCGCGCATCTCGCGCGCGGCCTTGTTGGTGAAGGTCACCGACAGGATTTCCGATGGATATGCCCGCCGGGTCCACAGCAGATGCGCCAGCCGCGCGGTCAGCGCCGCGGTCTTGCCCGTGCCCGCGCCTGCCAGCACCAGCACCGGGCCGTCGGTGGTCAGCACGGCCTCGCGCTGAGGGGGATTGAGCCCTGCCAGATACGGCGGATCCTGAACGGCGGTGGAAAGGTCGGTCACGCTCGAACAGGTAGGGAACGCAGCCGCCATCAGCAAGCGAAACGGCATCCTTTACCGTTGCGCCCCGACGCCGACCTGCGCAGCTTCTCGACGTACTGCGACCGCTTGCATCATCGCAGCGCGCATGACAGACAGGAACATATCGGCAACAAAGACGGGAGAAGGATCATGGCGATCACCGGCGGCTGTCATTGCGGCGCGATCCGCTATGCGGCAGCGGGCGCGTACGAGCATCATGCGCTGTGCCACTGCACCGACTGTCGGCGCTGGTCGGGTGCGCCGATGGTCGGATGGATCGCGTTCCGCGACGATCAGGTGACGGTAAACGGCACCCCGGCGCGCTATGCGTCGTCGGAGCACGGCGTGCGCGAGTTCTGCGCCGCCTGCGGCACCGGGTTGTTCTATTGCAACCCCGCCGTTCTGCCGGGATTGATCGACATCCAGACCGGTACGCTCGACGCGCCGCAGGATCATCCTCCCTCGGCCCATATCATGTGCAAGGAGAAGTTGTCGTGGGTGGATGGGATCGGAAGCCTTCCCACCTTCGCCACCTATCCCGGCGTGGACTGATCCAGTTTATTCGTGATTGGGTCACCAGGGATGACCACGCGTCATCAAACTGTCACCGTACGGGCCGACAGCGCGACTCATCATGGCATCCAATGTCCTTGCGACGTCGCCCTCGCCCCCCGTTGCGGCGCGGCGATCGTTCGATGGCCCGGTCCATCCCGGCGCACGGGCGGCCTTCATCGCCGTCGTCCTCGGCGGGTTCGCCTATGCCGGGATCAGCGTCCTGATCGACACGCAACAGGTCGGGGAGCAACTGGCGCTCGGCGTCTTCGCGTTTCTGGGACTGGCGTTGCTGATCGCGCTCGGCTTCGAATTCGTCAACGGCTTCCACGACACCGCCAATGCGGTCGCCACGGTCATCTACACCAACGCGCTGCCCGCACATGTCGCCGTCATATGGTCGGGCTTCTTCAACTTTCTGGGCGTGATGGCGTCGTCGGGCGCGGTCGCCTATTCGATCATCACGCTGCTGCCGGTCGACCTGATCCTGAACGTCGGATCGGGTGCGGGATTCGCGATGATCTTTGCGCTGCTGTTCGCCGCGGTGCTGTGGAACCTCGCCACCTGGTATGTCGGCTTGCCGAACAGTTCCAGCCACACGCTGATCGGATCGGTGCTCGGCGTCGGGCTCGCCAACCAATTGCTGACCGGGGGCGCGGGCGGCACGTCCGGCGTCGACTGGAGCCAGGCGACCAAGGTGCTCACCGGCCTGTGGATGGCGCCGCTGATCGGGTTCGGCGCGGCTGCGCTCCTGCTGCTGGTCATCCGCCACCTCAGCCGCAACCCGCAGTTGATGCAGCCCCCGGAGGGCGATGCACCCCCGCCACACGGGATCCGTGCGCTGCTGATCTTCACCTGCACCGCGGTGTCGTTCAGCCACGGCTCGAACGACGGGCAGAAGGGGATGGGGCTCATCATGCTCATCCTGATCGGCTGCGCACCGACCGCCTACGCGCTCAACCGCACGCTGCCCGCCAGCGACATGCCCGCCTTCATGCGCAGCGCCGCCGCCGCCGAGACGGTGCTGGTCCGCCATGGCGCCGCCCCGGTCGCACTGCCGCAGGCCCGCGCGGCGCTGAAGACCGCGCTATCGGCGCGCCACCCCGTCACCCCCGCCGCTTATGGCGCAACGGTGGCGGTTTCGCGCGACCTGACGCAGCGCGTCGCCGGCTATGGTGCGCTCAGCAACGTGCCCGCACAGGCCGCGCCCAACATCCGCAACGACATGTACCTCGTGATGGACGCCGCCCGGATGATCGCCGCCGCACCCGAGAACCGGATGCAGAAGGCGGATATCGCGACGCTGGTCGATTACCAGAAGCGGCTGGAGAGCGGCACGCGCTATATTCCGTTGTGGGTGAAGGTCGCCGTGGCGCTGGCGCTGGGGCTCGGCACGATGGTCGGGTGGAAGCGGATCGTGGTGACGGTCGGCGAGAAGATCGGCAAGCAGCACATGACCTATGGCATGGGCGCCTCGGCCGAGTTGGTCGCGGCGGGCACGATCCTCGCCGCCGATCGCTTCGGGCTGCCGGTGTCGACCACGCACATCCTGTCGTCGGGCGTCGCGGGTGCTTCGGTGGCGAGCGGCCATGGGCTGCAACGCCGCACGCTGCTGCAGCTGGCAGCGGCATGGCTGATGACGCTGCCGGTCGCGATGCTCCTCGCCGGGCTACTGTACTGGCTGCTGCTTTCTCTGGTACGCGCCGAGGGGCTTTGACGGCGCGCCGCTTGGCCGACCTTGGCCTACCGTGCGGGTTCGTCGCGCGATAGCCGCTGGGTTCTACGCGGCGCAGGCAGGGAAATCGTCCGCGGCGAGCGTCCCGCGCGTCGGCGGGACGACGCCCGTCATGCGAACGCCGGGCCGCTCAGACGTCGACCGCCAGCAACGTGACGCCGTCGTAACGCGGTTCGCTGGCAACGAACAATTCGCTCGGCTTGAAGCGACGCGGCGTGATGCGCAGCGCGGTCAGCCCGGCCAGCTTGAACGCGCCGATCTTTGGCTCCTTGGGCGGCTGGCCGTCGCGCTCCAGCGTCAGCGCGTCCAGATAGATTTCGCCGTGCTTCGTATAAAGGATGTGCGGCGCCAACGTAACGCTGCCGCGATTGTACATCGCGGCGATCGCCTGTTGCTTGACGATCGCCTCGAAGACGACGGGAACGGTATCGGGCACCACCGGCGGCGGCCGGTTGTCGGTTTCGGCACTCATCGCGCGCGCCATAGCCACCCGCCGCACCCGCCACAAGATTGCGCAGCGAAACGCAGCGTTCGAACCCGCCGCGGCGTCACCGCGCGGGCATCAGTTTCTGCGCGAAATAGGTCATCTGCAACGCCTGCAACCGTGCGCCCTGCTCGATATCGGCATCGCCCGAATGGCCGCCCGCCGTATCCTCGTAAAAGAGGTATGGCAGGCCGTATTCCTTCAGTCGGGCCGCGAACTTGCGCGCGTGCTGCGGGCCGACGCGGTCGTCCTTGGTCGTCGTCCAGATATACGGCTCGGGGTATGCGACGCCGCGCTTGATGTTGTGATACGGCGAGATGCTTGCCAGGAACCGGCGCTCCTCGGGCACGGACACCGATCCGTATTCGTCGACCCACGATGCGCCGGCGGCGATCTGTTCGTAGCGGACCATGTCGAGCAGCGGCACCTGGATCGTCACCGCCTTCCACAACTCGGGATGTTGGTTGAACTCGACCCCCATCAGCAGTCCGCCGTTCGACCCGCCATAGATGCCCAGCGTCGCAGGGCTGGTGAAGCGCCGTGCGATCAGGTCCTTTGCGACCGCGGCGAAGTCGTCATAGATCACCTGCCGCTTGGTCTTGCGCCCGGCATCGTGCCACGCCGGGCCGAACTCGCCACCGCCGCGAATGTTGGCGAGCACATAGGCGCCGCCGCGTTCCAGCCACAGCTTGCCGGTGCTCGCGGCGTAGCTCGGCAGCATCGGCACCTCGAACCCGCCGTAGGCCGTCATGATCGTCGGCGTGCGGCCGTCGCGCGGCGCATCGCGGCGATGGACGATGAAATAGGGCACCTTGGTGCCGTCGGTCGAGGTCGCCTCGAATTGCTCGGCCACCAGCCCGGCCGCGTCGAACTTGGCAGGCAACGCCTTGACCTGCACCGGGGCCGCCGTGCTCCCCGCATCGAACCGCGCCAGCGTCGTCGGCGTCAGGAAACCGGTGGTCGCCAGGAACGCGGTGTCATTGTGCTCGGACGTGCCCGCGATGCCGAAGCTGACATTGTCGGGCAGCGCCACCTGGCGCGTCGTCCAGCCGCTGGCGCCCGGCGTATGGATGCTGATCCGCCCGCGGACGTTGTCGGTATAATCGACGATCAGGTGGTGGCGGGTCGCATCGACTCCCGCCACCGCCTGCCGCGCAGTCGGTGCGAAGATCAGCACCGGCTCCACCCGTCCGGCCTCCAGCTTTTCGAGCGGCACCGAAGCGACCGCGCCCGTCGGGATGACGCCCCATGGCTCGCTGGTGGTGAAGACCACCTGCCCGTCGACCATCGCCGCCGGCGCGGTGCGCGCCGGCAGGTCGAGCCTGCGCACGCCCGCCGGCGTCCACAACGACCGGTCGGCGCCGAAGAAGGTCTTCTGCCGCTCGAGAAACACCGCGCGGTTGCCCGCGCCATCGGTCATCACGCTGGCATAGGTGCCGAGCTGGTCGTCGGGCGCGCCGCGATACACTTCGACCGCCTGCGCCAGCGGCTGCCCGCGCGTCACCTTCTTGACCACGCACGGATAGCTCGAGGCAGTCATCGTCCCCGCGCCCCAGTCGCGGCTGACCAGCAGCGTATCCTTGTCGAGCCACGCGGCGCCCTGCTTCGACGTCGGCAGCACGAAGCCGTTCGCGACGAACTGCCCGCTCGCCAGGTCGAACTCGCGATAGGTGACCGCGTCCTCGCCGCCTTCCGACAATGCGATCAGGCACAGCCGCTCTTCGGGCGCCAGGCAGTTCATGCCCTTGTAGACCCATTTGCGCCCCTCGGCCTTGCTGAGCGCATCCACGTCCAGCAGCGTCCGCCACGCCGGCTGCGACGCGGCATAGTCGGTCGGCGTGGTCCAGCGCAGGATGCCCTGCGGATGATCGGCGTCGCGCCAGAAGTTGACGATTCGTCCCATCACCTGCTGCGGCATCGGGATGCGGTCCTTGGCGGCGGCGATCGCCAGTGCCTCGGCATGGAATTGCTTGTAGCGCGGGTCGTTCTGCAATCGCGGCAGCGTGCGCGCATTCTCCGCGGCGACCCACGCCTGCGCGCGCGCGCCGTCCTTGTCCTCCAGCCAGACGTACGGATCGGCGTCGGCACCGCGCTGCTGGGCATAGGCCGCGCCCGCTGCGACTCCCGACGCCAGCAGCGCCGCGCCTGCCAGCCACATTCCGATCCGCCTGCGGGTCATCTCATTCCTTCCGTCGCCACGGAAGGTAATGTGCGATACGATCGCGCGGCGGACAAGCCCGCGTCCGCGCCTGCGCTCACGAGCCGCGCGGCACCCCGCCGCCGGTGCGCTCCTGCTCCGCCTTGATCCGCGTGTGGCTGATGTTCTCGCCGACGAACGCCACCACCCACACGAACGCGACGGCAGCGGCGAGGATCGCGAGAAAGCGCAGCGCGCGCCGGCTCGGCAGCTTGGGATCGGTCATGGCAGGCTCCTCGGCGCGACACACGCCATCGCCCGCGATGATAGGGTTGCCGCCAACGCCCGCCTTCACCTCGATCATCGCCCTGGAGCGCTGATGGAGCTCAGGTCCGCGCGCCGAGCCAGGCGAGCCACAGCCACCCGACGATCAGCAACGTTCCCCCGATCGGCGTGATCGCGCCCAGCCAGCGCGGCAGCCCGAGCGCCATCAGGTACAGGGTTCCGGCGAACACCGCGCCGCCCGCCAGGAACAGCCACGCCGGCCCCCGCGCCTCCAGCCGCAGCGCGAGCAGCGCCGCGAGTGCATGAACCAGCTGATAGTGTGCGCCGGTCTTCAGCCATTCGACCGCCGCACCCGACGCGCCGTGCGCGCCGAACGCGCCCGCGGCGACCGCCAACGCGCCCGACAGCGCGGCGAGCGTCACGATCAGGTTCACGGCCGCTCCCCCCCGCCCCACGGATGCTGTTCGGCGACCAGCGCGCGGGCGGCGCGCATGTCGCCGGCCTCGAGCTGGATGCGCAGGCGTTCCTTGTCGCGGGCGCGATACGCCTGTTCGGCGCGGTCGATCTCGGTCGGGGATATGCCGACCCCGCCCATCGCAAGCCGCGCCATCTTCACCGCCGATTCGAGCACCTCGCGCACAACCGCGCGCGCCGGACCGTTCTTCAGCTTGACCAGCGCGCGGCGGTCATAGGCGCGCACGTACAGCGCGGCGTTGGGGAACGCCTCATGCACCGCCTCCAGCTGCTCGGGCGACAATTGGTCGCCGTCCATGCAGAACAGGATCAGCTCCGCCTCCGCCGCCCCCGCTTGGCGCAACAGGTCCAGCCGCGTGCCGTCGCCGTAATAGACCTTCGAACCGAACTCGGCGGCGATGTCGATCATCTCGATGTCGGTGTCGATCAGCGTGACCGGGATGTCCTGCGTCATCAGCATCTGGCCGACCGTCTGCCCGAAGCGGCCGTAGCCGACGATGATGGCATTGGCGCCGTCCGCCTTCGGCCCGTCGCGGTCGGTTTGCGCCGCGACCGGCTCCTCGCGGAAGCGGCGGGTGAACATCATCAGGAACGGCGTGGTCGCCATCGACAGCGTGATGATCGCGCCGAACAGGCTCGCGGCGTCGGGCGCGATCAGCAGCGCGTTCTGGGCCTGCGCCAGAAGCACGAACCCGAACTCGCCGCCCTGGCTGAGCAGCAGGCCGAGCGCCAGCGCCTGCCGCCATGCCATGCGAAAGGCGAGCCCCAGCAGCGTAATGACGATCGCCTTCACCACGATCAGCGCGGCGGCCATGGTCACCACGAACACCGGGCGCTCGGCGATCGCGCCCAGGTTCAGCATCATGCCGACCGCCAGGAAGAACAGCCCGAGCAGGATCGCGCGGAACGGCTCGACATCCGCCTCCAACTCGTGGCGGTACGGACTGTCGGCGAGCATCACACCCGCCACGAACGCGCCGAGTGCGGTCGACAGCCCCAGGAACTCCATTACCGCCGCCGCCGCGATCACGGTGAACAGCGCGGCAAAGACGAACATCTCGCGCTCGCCGAGATTGCCGATCAGCCGGAACAACGGGCGCAGCACGAAGCGGCCGGCGGCGACCAGCCCGACGATCGCCAGCACCGTATACAGCCCCAGCAGCCAGCCGGACGGCCCGCCCGTATCGGCAGGATTACGGCTGATCGCCGCGATGATCGTGATCATCGGGATGATCGACAGATCCTGGAACAGCAGGATCGAGAAGGCACGTTCCCCGAAGGGCGTGCGCAGCCGCCCGGCGCTCTGCAGCATCGGCAGGACCTGCGCGGTCGACGACAGCGCCAACGGCATCCCCACCGCCAGCGCCGCGGCGAGCGAGAAGCGCGCCGCCAGCGCGAGGATCGCGACCAGAGCGATGCCGCACGCGACGACCTGGATCAGCCCCAGCCCGAAGATGTCCTCCTTCAGCCGCCACAACCGCTGCGGGCTGAGCTCCAGGCCGACGATGAACAGCAGCAGGGTGATGCCGAGTTCGGCGAACCCCAGCTTGCTCTCGGCATCGCCGACGAGCCCCAGCAGCTGCGGCCCGACCAGCGCGCCGGCGACCAGGAAGCCCAGCGTGGCGCCGAGCCCCAGCCGCCGGAACAGCAGCACGAAGATCAGCCCCGATCCGAGCAGGATGGTGCCGTCGCGCACCATCGAGATACCGGCATGTTCCATCAGCGCGGCGCTCCGTCGCGCGCCTGCGCCGCGGCGTCGGCCGCCGCCTCGAACGCCAGTCGGATCGAGGGGTGGCGCGCGGTCAGCTTCAGCCCCGGCGTGAAGATCGTCAGCCCCGGCCAATCCGGCGCCCCTCCCTCCCCCGCCAGCCAGGCGGTGAGCGCGTCGCGGGCCGCCTCCAGTTCATCGACCGAGCGGCCGACGACGTGGCGCGCCATCAACGTCGAGGACGCCTGGCCGAGCAGGCAGGCCCGCACCTGCGTGCCGACCGCCGCGACGCGCCCGTCTTCGTCCAGCCGGACGTCGACGGTCACGCGGCTGCCGCAGATCGGCGAGCGCCGCTCCGCCGAGCCGGTGGCGTCGGCCAGCCGGTCCGGAAAGGGATTGCCGACCGCCAGCGCACTGATGTCGGGGGTGTAGAGGTCGAGGCTCATGAGGAAGGTTCGCCGTTGCGGGAGGGGGTGCGAGAGCCGAACACCGGCTGGCCCTTGCGGCGCCGATCGACGAAATCGGCCACCGCGCCGCTGGTCGCGGCCAGCAGCGGATACGTGCGCGCGGTCGTCAGCCATGCCGGGCGCCGCGTCGGCCCGCCGCCGGCGAGATCGAGCGCGAGGATCAGGAAAAGATAGGCAAGGCTGGCCAGGATCAATCCCTTGAGCGCGCCGAAGCCGAAGCCCAGCGCGCGGTCGATCGGCCCCAGAACCGACGTGCGGGTGCGCGCCGCGATGGCGTTGATGACGATCCGGCTGACCACATAGGTGCCGCCGGTCAGCAGCACGAACGCCAGCACCGCCGCGCCCGACACGCTGGCGACGGTGCCGGCCAGCGCCTGGGCGAGCGGCAGGTGGAAGATCTTCAAGGCGAAGATCATCGCCACCCACGCGAACAGCGCCAGTACCTCGCCGACGAACCCGCGCCGCGCCCCGCCGATCGCCGCCAGCGCGACGAGCACGAGGACGACGATATCGAGCGGTTCCAGGTTCATGGCTCCCTCTTATGACCCGATCCGCCGCCCGGCTAGGCCCGGAAGTTGGCGAAGGGGTCGCGAAACGGGCTGCCGCACTCGGCGATCGTCGCGCTCGCATCGCTCGGTCGCCAGTCTCGCATATGTTGGCGCAGGAAGGACAGCCGGCTCAGCCGCGCCCGAGCAGATGGTCGACGAACTGCCCGAGGGTGCGGAACGCCGACTGGCGCATCGCGGCCTTCTCGACTGCGGCGGGCAGCAGCGCGCGGTCGAAGCCGAGCTTCGCCGCCTCCTTCAGCCGCAGCGGCGCGTGCGACACCGGGCGCAGCTCGCCCGACAGCGCGATCTCGCCGAATGCGACCGCCTCGGCGGGCACCGGCCGTTCGCTGAGCGCCGAGACCAAAGCGGCGGCGACCGCCAGATCGGCGGCCGGATCCTGCACGCGGTAGCCGCCGGCGACGTTCAGATAGACCTCGCACGTCGAAAAGCTGAGGCCGCAGCGCGCCTCGAGCACCGCCAGGATCATCGCCAGCCGCCCCGAATCCCAGCCGACGACCGAGCGCCGCGGGGTCGCGCCGCTCGCCACGCGCACCACCAGCGCCTGGATCTCGACCAGCACCGGCCGCGTCCCCTCCAGCGCAGGGAAGACGGTGGCGCCGGTCACGCCCTCGTCACGCTGCGTGAGGAACAGCGCGGAGGGGTTCGATACTTCCACCAGGCCGTCGCCGGCCATCGCGAAGACGCCGATCTCGTCGGTGCCGCCGAAGCGGTTCTTCAGGCTGCGCAGGATACGATATTGATGGCTGCGCTCGCCCTCGAAGGCGAGCACCGTGTCGACCATGTGTTCGAGCACCCGCGGGCCGGCGATCGTCCCATCCTTGGTGACATGCCCGACCAGCACCACCGCGGTGCCGCGCTCCTTGGCGAAGCGGATCAGCTCCTGCGCGGTGGCGCGCACCTGGCTGACGGTGCCGGGCGCACCCTCGATCAGGTCGGAATGCATCGTCTGGATCGAGTCGATCACCAGCAGCCGCGGCGGCGTACCGTTGCCCAGGGTGGTCAGGATGTCGCGCGTGGACGTTGCCGCCGCCAGCCGCACCGGTGCATCGCCGAGCCCCAGACGCTGCGCGCGAAGCCGCACCTGGTCCGCGGCCTCCTCGCCGGAGACATAGGCGACGTCGTGCCCGGCGCGCGCCAGCTGCGCTGCGGCCTGGAGCAGCAAGGTCGACTTGCCGATCCCCGGATCGCCGCCGATCAGCGTCGCCGATCCCGCGACCAGCCCGCCGCCGAGCGCACGGTCGAACTCCGCGATGCCGAACGGCAGGCGGTCGGGCAAGGCGGACGGCGTGTCGAGCGCGGTCAGCGCGATCAGCCGTCCGCCGCCTTGCAGATTGTGCTTCGCCTGAAACGGCGTGGCGTTGAGCGGTGCCTCCTCGACCAATGTGTTCCATTCCGAGCAATCGGCGCATTGCCCCTGCCAGCGATGACTGACCGAGCCGCACGACTGGCACACAAATCTCTTCTGAACCTTCGCCATTGTTTGCGCCTAGCGCATCAGGAACGATTCCGGAACACCCATAAGATGAACAAGGTGTTCACCGTGGCGACAGGTGCGATGTTGCAGGTTCGGAACCCTGTCGACGGCCGACCGTTTCGCTGTCGACCCAGCATTTCTGCCAACGAGTATAGGAGTTCCTCGTGAAGCATTTTGCCGTTCTCGCCCTGGCTTCCGCCGCTCTCGTCCCGGGCGCCGCGCTTGCGCAGGCCCCGGCCGCAGCTCCGGCGCAGGCCACCACGTCGGCGACCGCCGCCGTCACCACCGGCGCGACCGTGTACGACACCTCGGGCGGCGTCGTGGGCACCGTCGAATCGACCGACGGTACCAATGCGGTGGTGAACACCGGCACCGTCAAGGCGGCGATCCCGCTGACCTCGCTCGGCAAGGGCGCACAGGGTCCCGTGCTGGCGATGACCAAGGCACAGCTGGAAGCCGCGGCCGGGCAGCAGCAGGCGCAGGCTAGCGCCGACTTCAAGGCCAAGCTGGTGCCGGGCGCCACCGTCTACGGCACCGGCGGTGCGCAGCTGGGCACGATCAAGTCGGTCGACGCCAGCGGTGTGACGCTGACCACCACCGATGGTGACGCAGTGCTGCCGACCACCGGCTTCGGCCCCGGACCGCAGGGCATCACGCTCGGCATGACCGCAGCGCAGCTGAAGGCGGCGATGGGCCAGGCGGCCGGCGCGGCAACGAACGCGGCCGGCGCCGCCACCGATGCCGCAGGCGCGGCGGTCGGCGGGGCGGCGACCGCTGCTACCGGCGCAGTCGGTGCAGTGGCGGGAGGCGCCAGCGCCGATGCGAACGCGTCGGTGAAGGCAAAGACCAAGCGCACGCCGCGCTGATCCTTGCCGAATGAGCGAGCGCCGCCGGTGTCGCAAGACGCGGGCGGCGTTTTCGTGCGTGGCGTCATCGGAGGGCCCAGCCCGACGATCTGACCCGTTCACGCCGAGGCTGTGGCAAGTGCGTGTTCCAAGCGGCGCCTGGTCACATGCTCACTCGCCAAGAAGCCGATCCGATCAACACGAACGTCGGATCAACGGGCCCGGTGCGTCCCGATTTCTCGAACGGCGGGTCGCTTGATACGTGCGTCAACGGGTTCGACACGGCCGGTCCGGGGACGGTCCCGCCGAAGCACCGTTCACGCGGCGACTTGTCGCTCCTCCAGTGCCGCACGCACCGCAGCGACCGCCTCGTCGGCCTTGGTCGCGTCCGGCCCGCCGCCCTGCGCCATGTCGGGACGGCCGCCGCCGCCCTGCCCGCCGAGCACCGCGACCGCGCGGCGTAGCAGGTCGACCGCACTGACCGAGGCGACCAGATCGTCGGTCACGCCGACCGCGACCGAGGCGCGGCCGTCGTTGACCGCGACCAGCACCGCGACCCCCGAGCCGATGCGCTTCTTCGCGTCGTCCACCGCGCCGCGCAGCCCCTTGGCGTCGAAATCGTTCAGCACCTGCCCGACGAAGGCGACGCCGCCGACGGTCTCCGGCCCCGGTGCCGCGCCGCCACCGCCACCGCCGAGCGCCAGCGCCTTCTTCGCCTCGGCGAGTTCGCGCTCCAGCCGGCGGCGCTCCTCGACCAGTGCGGCGACGCGTGCGGGCACCTCGTCGGGGGACGCCTTGAGCGTCGCTGCCGCCTCGCGCAGCTTCTCGTCGCGCGCGTTGAGCCACTGGCGCGCAGCCTCGCCGGTCAGCGCCTCGACGCGGCGCACGCCCGACGACACCGCGCTTTCGCCGACGATCTTGAACACGCCGATATCGCCCAGCGCGCGGACATGGGTGCCGCCGCACAGCTCGATCGAATAGGTGCGGCCATCGGCCTCGCTGCCCATCGAGACCACGCGAACCTCGTCGCCGTACTTTTCGCCGAACAGCGCCATCGCACCCTCGGCAATCGCCTCGTCGGGGGTCATCAGGCGGGTTTCGACGCTGCCGTTGGCGCGGATCTGCGCGTTGACCGCGCGTTCGGCCTCGGCGAGTTCCTCGGCGGTCATCGCGCTGGAATGCGACACGTCGAAGCGCAACCGCTCGGGCGCGACCAGCGAGCCCTTCTGCGCCACATGGGTGCCGATCTTCTGGCGCAGCGCCTCGTGCAGCAGATGGGTGGCGGAGTGGTTCGCGCGGATCGCGGCGCGCCGCGTGACGTCGATCGCCAGCTTCACGGTGTCGCCGACCTTCAACTCGCCCGCCGCGATCGTGGCGTGGTGGACGAACAGCTTGCCGAGCTGCTTCGACGTGTCACGAACGTCGGCGCGCACGGCGTTGTCGTTGCTGATGACGCCGGCGTCGCCGACCTGCCCACCGCTCTCGCCGTAAAAGGGTGTCTGGTTGACGATCACGTCGACCGTGTCCCCGGTCACGGCGTGGTCGACACGCGCGCCGTCCTTGACCAGCGCGAGGACGACGCCCTCGCCGACATCGCTGCTATAGCCGGTGAATTCGGTCGCGCCGACCTCCTCGGCCAGATCGAACCACAGTTCGTCCGACGCCTTCGCGCCCGAGCCCTTCCACGCCGCGCGTGCGGCGCGCTTCTGTTCCGCCATCGCGGCGTCGAAGCCGGCGCGATCGACCTTGAAGTCCTGCGCGCGCAGCGCATCCTCGGTCAGGTCATAGGGGAAGCCATAGGTGTCGTAGAGGCGGAAGGCGGTGTCGCCGGGCAGCGTGTCGCCGGGCCGCATTCCCGCGGTGGCATCGTCGAGCAGCCGCAGCCCCTTGTCGAGCGTCTGGCGGAAGCGCGTCTCCTCCTGCCGCAGCGTCGCCTCGATCAGCGGCTGTGCGCGGACCAGTTCGGGATAGGCGGCGCCCATCTCGGCGACCAGCGCCGGGACCAGCCGGTGCATCAACGGCTCTTTCGCGCCTAGAAGGTGGGCGTGGCGCATCGCGCGGCGCATGATCCGGCGCAGGACGTAGCCGCGGCCTTCGTTGGCGGGCAGCACGCCGTCGGCAACGAGGAAGCCCGAGCAACGCAGGTGATCGGCGATCACGCGGTGGCTCGCCTGATTGTCGCCGGTGGTCGCGGTGTGCGTCAGCGCGCCGGAGGCGGCGATCAGCGCCTTGAACGTGTCGGTGTCGTAATTGTCGTGGACGCCTTGCAGGACGGCGGCGATACGCTCCAGCCCCATCCCGGTGTCGATCGACGGGCGCGGCAGGTCGCCCACGATCGCATCGGCCTCCTGCACGTGCTGCATGAAGACGAGGTTCCAGATTTCGACGAAGCGGTCGCCGTCCTCGTCCGGGCTGCCGGGAGGGCCGCCGGGGATGTGCTCGCCGTGGTCGTAGAAGATCTCCGAACACGGCCCGCACGGCCCGTCCGAGCCCATCGCCCAGAAATTGTCCTTCGTCGGGATGCGGATGATACGGTGGTCGGGCAGACCGGCGATCTTCTTCCACAGGTCGAACGCCTGATCGTCGGTGTGGAAGACGGTGGCGGTCAGCTTGTCCGCCGGCAGCCCCCATTCCTTCGTCAGCAACGTCCAGGCGTGGGTGATCGCCTGTTCCTTGAAATAATCGCCGAAGCTGAAATTGCCCAGCATCTCGAAGAAGGTGTGGTGGCGCGCGGTATAGCCGACGTTATCGAGGTCGTTGTGCTTGCCGCCGGCGCGCACGCATTTCTGCGACGAGGTGGCGGTGCTGTACGGCCGCGTCTCCAACCCGGTGAACACGTTCTTGAACGGCACCATGCCCGCGTTGACGAACATCAGCGTCGGATCGTTCTGCGGCACCAGCGGGGCGGACGGCACGATGCGGTGCCCGGCCGAGCCGAAATAGTCGAGGAACGAGCGGCGAATGTCGTTGGTAGCGGTCATGGCGCCCGACTTAATCCGACAACGCCGCGCTGCCTAGCCGCCACGCGCGCTTCGCCTTGTGGCATTAACCATGCTGTGCGAAGCGGCGCGCGACATCATAACGGGGGTTGGAGAGATGAAGGGTTCCATACGGACAGTGGCGATCGCTGCTGCCGTCGTCGCGCCTGCCGCGCAGGCGGCCACGATCGTTCAGTTCGACAGCGAGCAGGGGGCGCTGCGGGGCTTTGACGGGTTCGATGCCGCCATGGGCACGCTCGACAGGGTGACGCTGCGCGTCGAACTGACGAAGACGCGCGCGTGGGGCGTCAGCGCGCCGGCGGGCATCGCGGCGGCGGATCTGACGTGGACGATCGACGGCGCGTGGCTGTTCCGGTCGAACAACGCTGCGCTCGGCAACCCGCTCGTCGCGCTGATCGGTAGCGGCGGCAGCACGGTGGCGCTCGAACGGGGCAGCGACCCGGTATACGGATTCGTCGCCGTCACCGCGCGCGGGTCGGCGACCTACCAGTTCGATCCGGCGCAGTTCATCGGCCGGCGCACGACCTTCGACGGCTTCGACCTGGGCTATCTTCCCGGTTCGGGCGACACGACGTTCACCGGGGTGCCGGTCGGCGGGCGCGTGTACCAGCTGAACGGTTCGTGCGCGGTGGTGAACGGCAATCCGCTGTCGTTGCCGGAAAGCTACTGCGGGGCGGCGAATTACACGCTGACCTACGACTATACGCCGCCGGTACCGGAGCCGGCGACATGGGCGATGATGCTCGCCGGGTTCGCGGCGACGGGGGCGGCGCTGCGCCGCCGCCGTGCGCTCGTCGCCGCCTAGACCGGCCGGTCGAGCGATGCCGGCGGGGTGCTGAACCACGCCGGCCCCGCAGCGGTCATGTGGAAGCAATCCTCCAGCCGCACGCCGAACTTGCCGGGCAGATAGAGGCCGGGCTCGTCGGAGAAGCACATGCCGGGCGCCAATCGCGTCGTCTCGCCGTGGACGAGGTTCACCGGCTCGTGCCCGTCCATCCCGATCCCGTGCCCGGTGCGATGCGACAGGCCCGGAAGGCGGTAGCCGGGGCCATAGCCCGCCGCCTCGTAGAAGCGGCGCACCGCATCGTCGACTGCACCCGCCGCAACCCCGACCTGCGCAGTGCGGAACGCCAGCGCCTGCCCGGCCCTGACCAGGTCCCACACCTTGCGCTGCTCGGGCGTGGCGATGCCGTGCACCCAGGTGCGCGACACGTCGGACTGATAGCCCTGCACCGTGCACCCGCAGTCCATCAGCACGACCTGCCCGTCCGCGACGCGGATCACCTCGCGGCTGCCGTGCGGCAGCGCGGCGGCGGGGCCGATCAGCGCGAGCGCGAATTCGGGATCGCCGCCGAGCTTCTTCGTCGCGGCGTTCATCAACGCGCCGATCTGTGCGCCGGTCATCCCCGCCTCGACGCGTGGATGGGTCCAGCGATACGCGGCGACCGTCACGTCGGTGGCAAGCTGCATCAGCGCGATCTCCGCCGGCGTCTTCACCATCCGGCAGCCGCGCACGACCGGGTTGGCGCTGACCAGCTTCGCGCCCGGCAACGCCCGCGCCAGCCCGTCGAAGGCGAAGAAGCGCGCGCTCTCCTCGATCCCGACCGGGCGTTCGCCCAGCTTGCGGTCGCGCAGGAAGCCGGCGACGACCTTCAGCGGATCCTCGTCCTCCTGCCACACCCGCACCTCGGCGGGTACGGCGAGCGTCTGGCGGACCGAGGGCTCCTCGAAGAACGGCGTTACGATGCACGGCTCGCCTTCGACGGGGATGATCGCCGCGGTCAGCCGCTCGCTGCGCCCCCAGCGCACGCCGGTGAAGTAGATGAGGCTCGATCCCGGCTCCACCAGCACCGCACCGATCCCGTTGGCGCGCATCAACGCCTGCGCACGCGCGAGCCGAGCGCGCCGCTCGTTGGGACCGATCGGCACCGCGCCCATGGTCATGTCGGACAACCCCGCCAGATCGGGCTCGGCGGCACGGACGATCGAGGTGGCGAAGAGCGCCGCCGCCCCGCCCGCGACGGCGCGACGCGAGGGGCGATACGGAGGGCGAAGTGGGCTCGGGATCATGGTCGCCAGCGATACGGTGCTTGACCGCGCGGCCGCAATCCCCTTGGCTCCGGCGAGATAGACGGAGCGATGAATGGCCAAGCGGCTGACCCTTTATATTCTCGGCGGGCTGGTGCTCGGGCTGGTCGTCGGGCTGGTGCTCAACACCTCGCTGGACGAGGGCACGTCCGCCGCGCAGGGGCGGCTGACCGAGATCGCCGGCTATTTCTCGATCGTCACCGGGATTTTCTTGCGCCTCATCAAGATGATCATCGCGCCGCTCGTCTTCGCGACGCTCGTCTCGGGGATCGCGCAGATGGGCGACACCGCCGCGCTGGGGCGGATCGGGGCGCGCAGCCTCGCCTGGTTCATCTCCGCCAGCCTGCTGTCGCTGTCGCTGGGGCTGGTGATGGTCAACCTGCTGAAGCCCGGCGTCGGGATCGGGCTGCCGCTGCCCCCCGCGGGCGAGGCGACGGGCCTCGCGACCGCAGCGTTCAACCTCAAGGACTTCTTCACCCACATCGTCCCCGCCTCGATGGTCGACGCGATGGCGAAGAACGAGATCCTCCAGATCGTCGTGATGTCGGTGTTCGTCGGCGTGGCGATCACCGCGGTCGGCGAGAAGGCCGCGCCGCTGGTCAAGGCGATCGACGCACTGGTCCACGTCATGCTGCAGGTGACCGACTACGTGATGCGCGTCGCGCCGGTCGCGGTGTTCGCGGCGGTGGCGGGGACGCTGACCGAGCGCGGGCCGGCGGTGATCGGCCAGCTCGCCTATTTCATGGGCAGCTTTTACCTGACGTTGCTGGTGCTGTGGGCGGTGCTGCTGGGGATCGGCTTTCTCTTCATCGGTTCGCGCATCCGCGAACTGATCCGCTACGTGCGCGAGCCGCTGCTGGTCGCCTTCTCGACCGCCTCGTCGGAGGCGGCATATCCGCGGATGCTGGAGGCGCTCGACCGCTTCGGCGTGCCCCCGCGCATCGCCAGCTTCGTGCTGCCGCTCGGCTATTCGTTCAACCTCGACGGGTCGATGATCTACATGACCTTCGCGTCGATCTTCATCGCGCAGGCCTATGGCATCGACATGTCGGTCGGGCAGATGATCACGATGCTGCTGGTGCTGATGGTCACCAGCAAGGGTATCGCGGGCGTGCCGCGTGCCAGCCTGGTGGTGATCGCCGCGACGCTGCCGATGTTCAAGCTGCCCGAGGCGGGGCTGCTGCTGGTGCTGGCGATCGACCACTTCCTCGACATGGGGCGCACCGCGACCAACGTGATCGGCAATGCGGTGGCGAGCGCGGTGATCGCGAAATGGGAGGGCGGGCTCGACCCGCGCGAATCGCCGCTGATCGTCGGAGCGGCGGCACCGTCCGGCAACGGGCCGGCACGGGAGGTGGAGAGCTTCCGGGAGGTGTGACCGGTTCCGTCATTCCCGCGAAGGCGGGAATCCAGACGCGCAGGTCCGTCCATAGAGGCGCCACCTCAGCGATTCTGGATTCCCGCCTTTGCGGGAATGACGAAGAAACGCTAATTTCGTGGTGGTTGCCGGCGGTAACTGAGCGCCTCGGCGACATGGATGCGACCGACCGTCTCCGCGCCCGCTAGATCGGCGATCGTGCGCGCGACGCGCAGGATGCGGGTGTAGCCGCGCGCCGACAGCTTCATCGCCACCGCCGCCTGCGCCAGCAACGCCCTTCCCGCCTCATCCGGCGACGCGAAGCGGTCGAGCGTGTCGCCGTCCAGCTCGGCATTCGTCCGCAAGCCGCAGTCCGCCAGCCGCTCCGCCTGCACCGCGCGCGCCGCAGCGACGCGGGCGGCGACCTCGGCCGAGCCCTCGGCCGACGGCGGGAGCGTCAGGTCGACCGCGCTGACCGCCGCGACCTCGACGTGCAGGTCGATACGGTCGAGCAGCGGTCCCGAGACCTTCGCCTGATAGTCGGCCGCGCATTTCGGCGCGCGCGCGCACGCCAGCGCGGCGTCGGCAAGGTGCCCGCAGCGGCACGGGTTCATCGCCGCGATCAGCTGCACCCGCGCCGGATAGGTCACGTGCGCATTGGCGCGCGCGACGCTGACCGTCCCGCTCTCCAGCGGCTGGCGCAGCGAATCAAGCACCGCGCGCTGAAATTCGGGCAGTTCGTCGAGGAACAGCACGCCGTGGTGCGCCAGGCTGACCTCGCCCGGCTTCACCTTCAGCCCGCCGCCGGTCAGCGCCGCCATACTGGCGGAATGATGCGGTGCGCGGAACGGGCGCGTGCGCGTCAGCGTGCCGCCGGGCAGCGTCCCCGCCACCGACTGCACCATTGACACCTCCAGCGCCTCGGCGGGGTCGAGCGGCGGGAGGATGCCGGGCAGGCAGGCCGCCATCAGCGACTTGCCCGCGCCCGGCGGCCCGACGAACAGCAGATTGTGCGCGCCCGCCGCGGCGATCTCCAGCGCGCGCTTGGCCACCTCCTGCCCCTTCACCTGTCGCAGGTCGGGGCCGGTGCGCGCGTCGGCGACGGCGCCCGGCTGCGGCAGCGCGAGCAGCCCCTGCCCCTTCAGATGGTTGAGCAGCGCGAGCAGGTCTGGCGCGGCGATCACCTCGATACTGCCGCTCCACGCTGCCTCGCTCCCTTGCGCCGCCGGGCAGATCAGCCCCCTGCCCGTCTCAGCGGCATGGAGCGCGGCGAGCAGCACGCCCGGCGACGGCGCGAGCCGGCCGTCGAGCCCCAGTTCGCCGACCACGACGTAATCGGCCAGCGCCTCCGCATCGACCACGCCCATCGCAGCGAGCAGCCCGAGCGCGATCGGCAAGTCGAAATGCGAGCCCTCCTTGGGCAGGTCGGCCGGCGACAGGTTCACCGCGATCCGCTTGGGCGGCAGCGACAGCCCCATGCCGGCGATCGCGCCGCGCACCCGTTCGCGACTTTCGCCGACCGCCTTGTCGGCCAGCCCGACGACGTTGAAGGCGGGAAGGCCGGGGATCAACTGCACCTGCACCTCGACGCTGCGCGCCTCCAGCCCCAGATAGGCTACCGTCGATACGATCGCGACCATGTGTCCCCCAACCCCGCCGATGCTCATAGCGGGTTTGGCGCGCGGGGGAATGGCGCCGGTGACTTGCAACCGCAACACACGTTCGCCACATCGCCGGTCATGACCCGACGCCACCCCGCGATGCGCATGACGCAACTGGCGCTGGGCGGCCTTCTGCTGCTGCTCGCGGCGGTGATCGCGCCGCTGCCGGGGCCGGGCGGCGTGTTTCCGTTCGCCGGCGGGATGCTGCTGATCCTGCGCAACTCGGCGCGGGCGCGCGGCTGGTTCGCGCGCGCCAAGCGCCGCTGGCCGCGAATCGGGCATGCCGTCGACGTGGCGATGCGGCGGCGCAGTGCACTCAGGCGGCAGGCGCTGCGGCGACGCGCGCGCGACCGGGCGGCGGTGCGTTGACTTTCGCGGCGCCCTCCCCTAACGGCGTCCTTCTTTCGGGCCGTCCGCTTGGGCGGCCCTTCGACATTCGATTTCGGGACATGAACGATGAAGCGGACCTTTCAGCCGAGCAATCTGGTGCGCGCCCGCCGTCACGGCTTCCGCGCGCGGATGGCCACGGTCGGCGGCCGGGCGGTGATCCGGGCGCGTCGCGCGCGCGGCCGCAAGAAGCTGTCGGCGTAAGCACGAGCGATCCCCGCCTGCCCGCGACTCGCGTCGCGGTCGGGCGGATGACCAGACGGCCGGACTATCTGGCCGCGAACGCCGGGCGTCGGGTGCCGATGCCCGGCTTCGTGCTTCTGGTGCACCCGCGTGGCGGTGATGCGGCCGGGGCGAACGAGGCGGGGATGCGGATCGGCATCACCGTGACGAAGAAGGTCGGCAATGCGGTGGTGCGCAACCGCATCAAGCGGCGCTTCCGCGCGCTGGCGCGCGAGATCCTGCCCGAGCACGGCTGGCCCGGCGCCGACCATGTGCTGATCGGGCGCGAGGCGGCGCTGACCGCCGAATGGTCGGTGTTGCGCGAACAACTGGCCAGGGCGCTGGCGAAGAGCCGCACGACCGCGCCGGGCGGCAACCGGGCGCGCCCGCGCCGATGATCACGCGCGCGCTGATCCTGCTGGCGCGCGGGTGGCAATTGGGGCCGTCGCTGCTGCTGCCGCCGTCGTGCCGGTTCCAGCCGTCATGTTCCGCCTATGCAATCGAGGCGCTTCGCCGCTATGGCGCGGGCAAGGGCAGCTGGCTGGCGGTGCGCCGGATCGCGCGCTGCCATCCCTGGGGCGGGCACGGCCACGATCCGGTGCCATAAGGAAAAAGTGGGACGCTGGTGAAGGACGAAAGCAAGAACTTCGTGGTGTTCGCGGTGATCGCGGCGCTCATCCTGTTCGGATGGCCGCTGATCCAGAACCGCTTCTTCCCCACGGCGAACCCGCCCGCGACGAAGATGGTCGACGGCAAGAACAAGCCCGTGCCCAACCCCGCGGCCGATCCCACCGCCGATTCGCCCGCCGCGATCCGCGACCGCCGCGTCGTGCTCGCCGAAAGCCCGCGCGTCCGCATCGACACGCCCGCGCTGAAGGGCTCGATCAACCTCAAGGGCGCTCGGATCGACGATCTGGTGCTGACCCGCTATAACGAGACGGTCGCGAAGAATTCGCCGCCGATCCGGCTGTTCTCGCCCGCCGGCACGCAGGACGCCTATTTCGCCGGCTTCGGCTGGCGTGCCGACGGGCTGACCCCGCCGGCCGCCGACGCGGTCTGGACCGCGTCCGCGCCGGTGCTGACCCCCGGCAGGCCGGTCACGCTGACCGCCGGCAACGCCACCGGGCAGCGCTTCGCGATCGAGATCGCGGTCGACAACGACTATCTCTTCACCGTGAAGCAGACCGTCGCCAACGGCGGCGGCGCGCCGGTGCCGGTCGCGGCCTACGGCCTCGTCAATCGCAGCGGCGTGTCGAAGGACCCCGACAGCTGGACGATCCACACCGGTCCGATGTCGGTCAACAACGGCGCGGCGCACTACAATCCCAATTTCAGCGACGTCGACAAGGCGCCGACGCGCTTCACGACGACCGGCGGCTGGCTGGGCTTCACCGACAAATACTGGCTGGCGGCACTCGTCCCCGACCAGGGCCGCGCGTTCGACGGGCAGTTCCGCGCCGGCGCCAACCAGGCGTATCAGGCCGACTTCACCACCGCGCCGCAGATGCTGCCGCCGGGCCGCCAGTTGACGCAGACCGCCAAGCTGTTCGCGGGCGCCAAGGAAGTGAAACTGCTCGACCGCTACACCGATACCGGCGCGGTCGTGAAGCTCGACTATGCGATCGACTGGGGCTGGTTCCGGCTCGTCGAAAAGCCGATCTTCTATTATCTCGACTGGCTGTTCCGCATCGTCGGCAACTTCGGCGTCGCGATCATCATCCTGACGCTGACGATCCGAGTAATCGTATTTCCGATCGCGCAGCGCCAGTTCGCCAGCATGGCGGCGATGCGTGCGCTCCAGCCGAAGATGAAGGCGATCCAGGAGCGCCACAAGGACGATAAGCAGCGCCAGCAGCAGGAGATCATGGCGCTCTACAAGACGGAAAAGGTCAACCCGCTGGCGGGCTGCCTGCCGTCGCTGATCCAGATTCCGATCTTCTACGCGCTCTACAAGGCGCTGATGCTGACGATCGAGATGCGGCATCAGCACTTCATCCTGTGGATCAAGGACCTGTCGGCGCCCGACCCTGCGACGATCCTGAACCTGTTCGGCTATATCCCGATCACGCTGCCGCACTTCCTGGCGATCGGCGTCATCCCGGTGTTGCTGGGCATCTCGATGTTCTTCCAGTTCCGCCTGAACCCGACGCAGATGGACCCGGCGCAGCAGCAGGTGTTCGCAATCCTGCCGTGGGTGCTGATGTTCGTGATGGCGCCGTTCGCGGTCGGTTTGCAGATCTACTGGATCACCACCAACTGCATCTCGATCGCGCAGCAGAAGTGGCTCTACAGCCGCCATCCGCAACTCAAGAACGCACCGGCGAAATGAGCGAGGACACGCCCACGTTCGACGCCCCCGCCTTCGACTCCGAGGCGATCGAGGCGGCGCGCAAGCTGTTCGCCGGGCGCATCGACTTCCTGAAGTCGGCGCCCGCGCTCAACTTCCTGCCCGCGCCCGCCGTGCCGGAGGTGGCGTTCGCGGGCCGCTCGAACGTTGGCAAGTCGTCGCTGCTCAACGCACTGACCGGCCGCAAGGCGCTGGCGCGTACCTCGGTCACGCCGGGGCGCACGCAGGAACTGAACTTCTTCGATGTCGGCGACCCGCTCGCCTTCCGGCTGGTCGACATGCCCGGTTACGGCTTCGCGAAGGCGCCCAAGGACATCGTCAAGAAGTGGCGCTTCCTCGTGAACGACTATCTGCGCGGGCGGCAGGCGCTGAAGCGTGCGCTGGTGCTGATCGACAGCCGCCACGGCATCAAGGACGTCGACCGAGAAATCCTGGAGATGCTCGATCGCGCCGCCGTCAGCTACCGGCTGGTGATGACCAAGGCGGACAAGGTGAAGGCCAGCGACCTGGCGCAGATCGTCGCGGAGACGCGCGCCGAGGCGCGCAAGCGGGCCGCCGCGCACCCCGACATCATCGTCACCTCCAGCGAAGGCGGGATGGGCATCCCCGAACTGCGTGCGGCCGTGATCGAGGCGATCGGCTGACCGCCGCCGCTCCGGCGTGCGTCACCAGAGCGTCGCGCTCCGTGCGCCGCGCGCCGCGTCGATCTGGCGGCGCAGCAGCTCCGAACGGGTCGGCGCCGGCGCGGTCGGTGCGAAAACGAAGGTCGGCGCCTGCACGAAGGCGGGCGCGGCGGCGCGAAGCGCGGCGTCGGCGGGGGTTGCGTGGGGCATGTACGGTGCTCCTTCTTTACGAAGTCCTCTTCCTGTCGGCACGGTAGCCCCGCAACCCTTCCGCGCGATGTAGGGGCGCGGTTAACGGCGCGGTCGCGAATGTTGCCCTTGGGCCGTTTGCCCCCTAGGCCGGTGGCATGAAGCTCATCATCGGCAACAAGGCCTATTCCTCCTGGTCGCTGCGCGGCTGGCTCGCGTGCAGGCAGTCGCGGCTGCCGTTCGAGGAAGTGGTCGTGCCGCTCTACGATCAGGAATGGGACCGCCGCCGCGAGGGCGACGAATTCGCACCCTCGTCGGGCAAGGTGCCGATCCTGTGGGACGGCGAGGCGGTGGTGTGGGACAGCCTCGCGATCGTCGACTATCTGGCGGACAAGGTCGGGCGTGACCTTTTCTGGCCCGCGGACGATGCGGCGCGCGCAATGGCGCGCTCGATGGCCGCCGAGATGCACTCCAGCTTCGCCGCGCTGCGTCGCAAGCATACCATGAACATCCGGCAGGTCTATCCGCCGGTCACGCCCGACGCCGACGTGCAGGTCGAGCTGGCGCGGCTGTTCGAACTGTGGGCGCAGGCGCGCGCGCGCTTCGGCGGCGACGGCGACTTTCTGTTCGGTGACTTCGGCGCGGCGGACATCATGTTCGCGCCGGTATGCACCCGCATCGTCACCTACTCGCTCCCCACGCCGCGCTTCGCCGCCGCCTACGTGCTGGCGGTGCTCCACCACCCGTTCATGCAGGACTGGATCGCCGGCGCGCAGGAGGAGGAGTGGATCATCGAGAAGTTCGAGCAGCCCGTCGCCTGATGTCAGTCCGTCGCATAGCCGTCGTCCGGGGACCAGCGCATCGCGATATCGGGATAATGGACCGTCGAGCGTTCGGGCAGGCTGACCGCGAACAGCACGCACGCGGCGTCCCCGTCGTTGCGCAGATGATGCGCGTTGCCGTCGCCCTTGCGGAACACCGCCACCTCCCCGGCCCGCATCGGATGCGCACCCGCATCGTCGACCAGCGTCGCACTGCCGGAGAGCAGAACGACGATCTCGTCCTCGCCTTCGTGCCAGTGGCGCTGCGACGACCAGCCCCCGGGCGGCACCACGACATGCGTCGCGACGAAGTCGGTCAGCCCCGCCGCCGCCGACAGGTCGCGCACCAGCCGGTTCGAGGCCGCTTCGGCGAACGGCGGCGGGTAATCGCTGCCGTTCGCGGCAGGGACGTGATCGAGATCGAGTCGGGGCAGGGCGGGCTCCTGTCGTGACCGATGTCGTTCAACTCGCCAGCGACCTGATCGCTGCCGACAGCGTCACGCCGGCGCGCGGGCACGTGTTCGACGTGCTGGAGGCGGCGCTGGTGCCGCTCGGCTTCGCGGTCGAGCGCCGGATCAGCGGCGAGGCGCCGGACGGCCCGGTCGAAAACCTGCTCGCCACGCGCGGCGACCGCGGCGTGCATCTCGCCTTCGCCGGCCATGTCGATGTCGTCCCTCCCGGCGAGGGGTGGAGCGCCGACGCCTTCGCCCCGCAGCGGCGTGACGGCCTGCTGGTCGGGCGCGGCGCGGTCGACATGAAGGGGGCGGTCGCCGCCTTCGTCGCCGCCGCGGCGCGCGTGCCCGTGGATGCGGGGCGCCTGACGCTCATCATCACCGGCGACGAGGAAGGCCCGGCGACCCATGGCACGGTCGCGCTGATCGAGCGGATGCACGAACGCGGGCTCGCACCCGATCTGTGTCTGGTCGGCGAGCCGACCTCGGTCGCGGCGCTAGGCGACATGATAAAGATCGGGCGACGCGGCTCGGTGAATATCGGGATCAAGGTGCCCGGCCGGCAGGGGCACGTCGCCTATCCGCACCTGGCCGACAATCCGATCCCGCGGCTGGTCGCGATCCTGGCCGAGCTCGACGCCCTGGTGCTCGACGAAGGCAGCGCGTGGTTCCAGCCGTCGAACCTGGAGATCACCGACGTAACGGTCGGCAATTCCGCCACCAACGTCATCCCGGCGCGGGCGACCGCGCGCGTCAGCATCCGCTTCAACGACCTGCACCGGGGGCAGCAGCTGGCGGACCGGGTTGCGGCGATCGTCCACGCCCATGACCCGCACGCGATCGTCACCCCGCGCATCTCGGGAGAGGCGTTCCTGACCGCGCCGGGCGCGCTGTCGGCGATGGTGTCGGCGGCGGTGCTGGAGGTGACCGGGCGCACGCCGGAGCTATCGACGACCGGCGGCACCTCCGACGCACGCTTCCTGCGCGCCTTGTGCCCGGTGGTCGAGTTCGGACTCCTCAATGCGACGATGCACAAGGCCGACGAAGCGGTCGCGATCGCCGATCTGGAACAGCTGACCGAGATCTACGAGCAGGTGATCGGCCGTGCGTTCTCCGGGCAGGCTTGACGACAATACACCGTTCGTCCCGAGCTTGTCGAAGGGCGTGTCGCGGGCACGCGGCCCGACGAAGTCAGCACCGACGATTGAGATGATGCCGTAGACGAGGGCGAAAGGGTAAGCCGCTACAGCGCGCACCGACACGGCCGAGCATGCGCGAGCTCATAGCGCTCACCGCCGTCGCCGCAACACGATATACAGCGCCCCCGCCCCGCCATGGCGCGGGTGGGCGTTGCGGACCGCGGCGATCGATCCCGCATGGGCGGACAATCGCAGCCAGTCCGCGATCGAGGCGCGGATCGCGCCGCGACCGTGCGGGCGCTGGCTTTCGGGGCGCGGCGGCTTGCCGGTCACCAGCAGGATGACGCGGTCCTGCCGCGCGACCGCCTGCGCCAGCCCCATCTCCAGCGCGGCATGCGCGCTGGCCAGCGTGTGCCCGTGCAGGTCGATCGTCCGGTCGGGGGCGACCACGCCGCCCGCCAGCCGCCGGTCCCACCCGCCGTCCAGCGTCTGCCCCGGCTCGCGGCGCGCATGTGAGGGCGGCGGGGTCGGCGTCGTCAGCGCCATCATGCCCGTCGCGGGCGCGGGCAGCGGCAGGCGTTCGGGAGCGGTCGCGGGCGCGGCGACCTTGCGGCCGGGCATCGCGCGCACCGTGGCACGTACCCGCGCCCACAGCGCTTCCTCGTCAGCGCCGAGGCGTCGCGCCGCCACCGGCCTGCCCCGTCGCCGCCTGCGCCGCGCGCCATCGTTCGTAGCTGCCGCGCGGCAACAGCACGAAGGCGGTGCCGCGCGCGCTCATCCCGCCGGCGATCGCGCGCGCTTCCTCGCCCGCGCCCCAGAAGGTGTCGAAGCGGTTGCTGCCCTTGATCGCGCCGCCGGTGTCCTGCGCGATCCAGATGCCGTTGGCGTCGGTGCGGTCCATCGACAGGAACACCGGCGCGCCCAGCGGCACGAACCTGGGGTCGGCCGCGACGGTCGCCCCGCCGCTGACCGGCAGCCCGAGCGCGCCCTGCGGCGCCCCGGTCAGCTCGCGAAAGAAGACGTAGCTCTTGTTCTCGCGCATGATCGCGCGACCTTCCTCGGGGTGCGCGTGGAGCCACGCGACGATCCCCTGCATCGACGATTGCCCCGGACCCAGCAGCCCGCGGCTCTTCATCAGCGCGCCGATGCCCGTATAGTCGCGCCCGTTCTGCGTGTCGTACCCGATCCGCAGCACGCCGCCCTCGTCAAGCCGGATGAAACCCGAGCCCTGCACCTGCAGGAAGAACAATTCGACCGGATCGGCGGCATAGCCCAGGATGGGCGCGCGGCCGCCCAGTGCGCCGTCCTCGATCGCGGTGCGGTCGAAATAGGGCACCAGCGCTTGCCCCTGCACACGCCCGCGGATCTTCTTGCCGGCCCAGGTCGGCGAAAAGGCGCCGAGATCGACTTCGATCAGGTCGGTCGGGCGCGCGTAGATCGGCACATAGCCGGCACGGGGGCTACGCGACCCGGCGATCTCGGGGATGTAATAGCCGGTGGCAAACGCACGGCCGTCGCCGACCTGCACCGCCTCGAACCAGCGGCGAAAGAAGTCGACGGCATTGCGGCGGTCGGTGCGCGCGGCCTCGGCGCAGGCCGGTTGCCAATCGCTCCCGATCGTCAGCCCCGACGTATCGGTGCGCCGGATCACGCTGGGGCAGGAAATGCGGAAGGCGTCGAACGCCGCCTGCGCCTGCGCGGCGTCGATCGGCAGCGTCGCGGGATCGGCGGCGGGAAGCAGACCGGCGACCGCGGCCGAGGCCGCGCCCGGCACGCTGACGGCGGGCAGCGCGGCGAGCGGCACCGACGCGACCGGCTGGCGCACCGGTCGCGACGCGGTCGAACCGGGACGCGGCGGGTTGGCGGCGGGGCGCGGCACGGCGGTGACCGGACGCGACGGGGCCGGCGGGATCGATCGTCCCCCCGGCCCCACACAACCCGCCGTCAGCAAGGCGCCCGCCACCGCGAGCGTCGCTCCTATCCGCATTCCAACCCCTTTTCGTCGTGCCTGTTTTCAGGCCCCGTGTTCCATCCTCGTCCTCACGCCTCGTCGGTGTCGGCCAGGATCCAGTTGGGATCCGACGCGCGCACGGCGCGAACGAAGGTCCATACATCGTGCGTCTGCACCGCGTCGCTGGTCGAACCGGCGAGGACGTTGCCCTCGCCATCGCGCGTGACCGCGACGATATCGGCATCGAAGCGGACCGCGACCCGCGCCTCGCCGGCGGCGACCGCGGCGGACACGATGGTCGCCCGCTCGATCGCGATCAGGCGGTTGTCGAGCACCTGACCCTGCTGCTGCCGCGTCTCGATCGCCTCGGCGAACGCGGCGTGGACATCGTCGCTGACGAGGTCGCGCAACGCCGCTTCGTCGCCGCGCCAGAACGCCTCCAGGATCATGCGATAGGCCGACTTCGCCCCCTCCAGGAAGCGGTTGACGTCGAACTGCGGTTCCGCCGCGACGATCGCGCGCAGCCCCGGCTCGGTCGCGGCATCGAACGGCCGCGCGGTCAGTTCGCGCGCCTCCGCCGCGGTCTCGATCGCCCGCGGCATCGCTACCGACGTCACGCGCTCCTCCGCGGGCTTGGGCAGCGGCTGTTCATGGCCGGAGCGCTTGCCCAGAACCGAATAGAGCCGCAGGGCCAGGAAGCCGGCGACCATGGCGAGCAGGACAACGTAGAACACGGCAACTCCAGTAGGCTGGTGTGCGTACATAGGCGCGTGGGCACCGAACATCAAATCGCCCGACCCGCCCATTGTATCCTTTCGCCCGCCGTATCCGCGCCCGTATCCGGATTGTAACGCACGCGACCCGCTGCTAACCGCCCGACGTTTCCCGCGTGGCGCGTGCGCGTGCCGCGCCTGGCATGATGATAGGGGTAGGACGATGGACGATCTGGGCAATCTGGGCGGCGAGCCGCTGGCGAACGGCGCCGACACCGCCCCGGCCGCCGGGCTGATCTCGCAATATGTGAAGGACCTGTCGTTCGAGAACCCGAACGCGCCGGCGATCTACCAGGAGCCGCAGGCGCCCGAAATCAACGTGCAGTTCGACATCGGCGCCGCGCAGGTCGCCGACGAGGTGCACGAGGTAACCCTGAAGATCGAGGTGCGCGCCACCACCGGCGGCAAGACCGCGTTCATCGCCGAACTGTCCTATGCCGGGCTGTTCGGGCTGCGCAACGTGCCGGCCGAGCATGTCCAGCCGTTCCTGCTGGGCGAAGGCCCGCGCCTCCTCTTCCCGTTCGCGCGCCGCGTCGTGGCCGATGCGATCCGCGACGGCGGCTTCCCGCCGCTGCTGCTGGAGCCGATCGACTTCAACGCGCTCTTCCTCCAGCAGGCCGAGGCGCAGGGCGTCAACTTCGGCGCGGCGGGCCAGGCGTAACACCACACGGCGGGTGAGGATCGGCGGATGAACCTCGCCCGCGCGCTGGGCTCGATCGGCGGGCTGACGCTGGCCAGCCGCGTGCTGGCGCTGGTGCGCGACACGCTCCAGGCCAGCTACGTCGGCGCGGGGTTCGCATCGGACGCGTTCCTCGTCGCGTTCCGCCTGCCCAACATGTTCCGCGCGCTGTTCGCCGAGGGCGCTTTCTCCGCCGCGTTCATCCCGCTGTTCAACCGCAAGGTGGCGGAGGGCGGCGGCACCGCAGCGGGCATCGACTTCGCCGAACGCGCGCTGGCGCTGCTCTTCCCGGTTCTGCTGGTCTTCACCGCGCTGTTGCTGGCGGCGGCCTATCCGCTCACCTGGGCGCTGTCCGGCGGCTTCGATCGCCAGCATCCCACCGCGGAGCAGTTCGCGTTCGCGGTGATGCTGTCGCGCTTCACCATCCCCTATCTGCTGCTGATCTCACTGGTGTCGCTGCTCGGCGGCATCCTCAATTCGCTGCACCGCTTCTGGGTCAATGCCGCGGCACCGATCCTGCTCAACGTCGCGATGGTCGCGGCCCTGGTCTTCTTCCACGGCACCGACCCCTACGCCACCGCGCGCGCGCAGGCGCTGTCGGTCACCGCGGGCGGCGCATTGCAGCTCGCCTGGCTGTGGTGGGCGTGCCGCCGCGCGGGCGTCAGCCTGAAGCTGCGCCCGCCGCGCATCGACGACGACGTGAAGCAGATGCTGAAGCTGATCGTCCCCGCCGCGACCGGCGCCGGCGCGGCGCAGATCAACCTCGCCATCTCCTCGGCGCTGGCGGGCGGGCTGCTGTCGGCTGGGTCGATCTCGGCGATCTATTATGCCGACCGCCTCAACCAGCTGCCGCTCGGGCTGATCGGGATCGGGCTCGGCACGATCCTGCTGCCGGTCGTTTCGCGGATGCTGTCGGAAGGGCGTGACGCCGAGGCGATGGACATGCAGAACCGCGGACTCGAACTCGCGCTGTTCCTCACGCTGCCCGCCACCGCCGCGTTCGTCTTCGCCGCCGAGCCGATCGTGCGCGGGCTGTTCCAGCACGGCGCGTTCGACGCCGGCGATACGCAGCGCGCCGCGCTCGCACTGGCCGCCTTCTCGATCGGGTTGCCCAGCTACGTGCTGGTCAAGGTACTGACCCCCGGCTTCTATGCGCGTGCCGACACCAGGACGCCGGTCCGGCTCGCGCTGTATTCGGTCGCGATCAACCTGGTCGGGAATCTGATCCTGATCCCGACCTTGGCGCACTGGAACATCGGGCAGATCGGGCCGCCGCTGGCCACCGCGCTCGCCTCCTCGATCAACGTCGCCTCGCTCTACCTCGTCCTCGCGCGCCGCGGGCATTTCGCGCTCGATCCGCAGGTGAAGCGCCGCGTCCCGCGGCTCGCGCTTGCCGCCGCGGCGATGGGCGCGGCGCTGCTGGCGGTGACCCCGCTGGTCGACCCGTTCCTGACCGGCGCGCTCGTCATCCGCATCGCCGCGCTCGCCGCACTGGTCGGCAGCGGCGTGGCGATCTATGCGCTGGCCTGTGTCGCCACCGGCGCCTATCGCCCCGCCGACATCAAGTCCCTCCTTCGTCGCAGAGCCACCAAATGACCAATATGCGCGTCCTTTCCGGCATCAAGCCGACCGGCAACCTCCACCTCGGCAATTACCTGGGCGCGGTGAAGCAGTGGAAGGCGATGCAGGACGACGTCCAGGCGTCGGGCGGCGAGACGATGTACTTCATCGCCGACCTCCACGGCCTGACCGAATTCATCGCCCCGGCCGAGATGACCGCCAACACCGTCGAGATGACCGCGACGCTGATCGCCGCCGGCATCGATCCGGCGCGCTCGATCGTGTTCAACCAGGCGCGCGTCGCCGCGCATTCGGAACTGGCGTGGCTGCTCAACAACGTCGCGCGGGTCGGCTGGCTGAACCGCATGACGCAGTTCAAGGACAAGGCGGGCAAGAACCGCGAGGGCGCGTCGGTCGGACTTTACGATTATCCGGTGCTGATGGCCGCCGACGTGCTGCTCTACAACGCCACGCACGTGCCGGTCGGCGAGGACCAGAAGCAGCATCTGGAACTGACCCGCGATATCGCGACCAAGTTCAACACCGACTTCGCGGTCGACCTGTTCACGCTGCCCGAACCTTTGGTCAGCAAGGCCGCGCCGCGCATCATGAGCTTGCGCGACGCCACCGCCAAGATGTCGAAGTCGAACCCGTCCGAACAGTCGCTGGTCAAGCTGGTCGATTCGGACGAGACGATCGCCGACAAGTTCCGCAAGGCCAAGACCGACCCCGACCTGCTCCCCGCGACGCTCGACGAGCTGGAGGGGCGTGCGGAGGCGCGCAACCTGCTGACGATCTTCGCCGCGCTTGCCGATCGTGACGCACAGGACGTGCTGAGCGACTATGCCGGCAAGGGCTTCGGCCAGTTCAAGCCCGATCTCGCCGATCTGGCGGTCGCCACGCTCGCGCCGATCCGCGACGAGATGCTGCGGCTGCTGAACGACCGGGCGGCGATCGACGCGATCCTGCGCGACGGCGCCGAACGCGCTGCCGCGCTCGCCGCCCCCACGCTGCGCCGCGCGCAGGAGGCGATGGGGCTGCTGATCTGAGCCCGGGTTGGCGCGCGGCACCGCACCGCGCGCCAACATTCGGCGTATCGCACCGCCCCACGGCCGCTACCCGCGCAAGAACGACGTATTTGCGTACTTGGCATCGGTCTTGCTGATCGTTCCGCAACCAACGGAGCGAGACATGACCGACACGAATACCCCGCAGGCCCCGCGCGACAACCTCTTCGGCATCTGCGCCGCGCTCGGCGAGGATTTCGGCTTCAACCCGATGTGGCTGCGCCTCGCCTTCGCGGTGGCGCTGCTGTTCTCGCTGGAAAAGGTTTTGCTGACCTATGCCGCGCTCGGCGTGCTGGTGGTCGTCAGCCGGCTGCTGTTCCCGAACCGCAAGCCGGCGAAGGTGGCCGTGGCCGACGCACCCGCCGCGAGCGACACGATCGTCGAGCAGGAATATCGCAAGGCGGCTTAGAAAGAGCGGCCGGCACCTCTCCGTTCGTGCTGAGCCTGTCGGAGCACGTGCCGAGTCGCACGTAATTCGACACGGTCAGGACGAACGGATGAAATGCCAGAGCCGCGATGCCGGAGCCCCGCTGGCCGACCCGATCAGCCCTGCAACTGCCCCATCAGCACATGCACCGCCTGATCGACCTCGCGATCGCTGTCGCGCAGTTCCTCGATCCGCCGCACCGCATGGATCACCGTCGAATGGTCGCGCCCGCCGAACTTGCGCCCGATCTCGGGCAGCGAGCGCGTCGTCAGCCGCTTCGACAGGTACATTGCGATCTGTCGCGGCCTTGCCACCGCCCGCGCGCGGCGCGCCGAGACGAGGTCGAGCGGCTTCAGCTCGAAATGCTCGCACACCAGCTTCTGGATCTGGTCGATCGTCACGCGGCGCTGATGCCCGCGCAGCATGTCGCCCAGCGTCTGCGTCGCGAACGCCAGGTCGATCGGCTGCCCGGTCAGCATCGCATAAGCGGTGACGCGGGTCAGCGCGCCCTCCAGCTCGCGGATGCTCGACGTGATCCGCTCGGCGAGCAGGTCGAGCACTTCGGCGGGCACGCGCACGTCGGGCGTTTCGGCGATCCGGCGCGCCAGCACGGCGCGGCGCAGCTCGGGCGAGGACGGGCGGATGTCGACCGTCAGCCCGGAGGCCAGCCGTCCGAGGATACGCGCCTCGACGCCGTCCAACAGTTGCGGCGCGCGGTCGGCGGCGATCACCAGCCGTTTGCCCGCCGCCATGATCTCGTTGACGGTGTGAAAGAATTCGTCCTGCGTCACGTCCTTGCCGGCGATGAACTGCAGGTCGTCGATCAACAGCAGGTCACACCCGCGCAGCCGCGCCTTGAACGCGAACGTGTCGCGCGCGCGCATCGCCGCCACGAATTCGAACATGAACCGCTCGGCGGACAGCAGCATCACGCGCGCCTGCGGGTGCTCGGCGAGGAACCGGTGCGCGATCGCATGCAGCAGGTGCGTTTTGCCCTGCCCGGTGCCGCCGTGGAGGAACAACGGGCTGAACCGCACCGCACCCGGCGCGGCCAGCGCCTGGGCGGCATTCAGCGCCACCATGTTCGACGGATCGACCACGAAGCGGTCGAAGGTCAGCCGCGGGTCGAGCGACGGCCGCTCCACCCCGTCCGGTGCCCGCTCGAACGATGCGGCGACCGGCCCGGGGGTCGTCGAAGGGGCCGCCACCGGTTTCGCGGCGACCGGCGCGGGGGCGGTCAGCACCATCGGCGCGGCGGCGCGCGGCGCGGTGTCGATCGCGACGCTGCGCACGCCGGGCAGCACGGCGCGGAATTCGTGCAGCAGCCGCTCGGCATAATGGCTCTTGACCCAGTTGGTCATGAATGCCGACGACAGCGTCAGGCGCACGTCGATCTGGTCGTCGCCATCCGCCAGGGCGATCGGCGCCAGCCACTGGTCGAACACACGGGCACCGGCGGACCGGCGCAGGTTGGCGCGGACCCGGGCCCAGGCCCGTGCCAGATCGCTCATCCCGTCGTCCTGTCCACCAGCTTGCGTCACGCACACGTCTCCCATCGGCGCGAACGACGTGTTCGCGGCCCCCAGAACCGAAAAGTCAAACGTCCCCCTGCCCGCGGCCCCTGGCGCGGCGGCATCCGCTCATTGTCTTTGTGTCGCGCAGCACGATCGGCGGCGCGGTTCGAGAGGATTAGGAACAGAGGCGTGAGTCGATCAACCCCGCGAACGGGTACGATTCCGAAATAAAGCGGATTGACTCGCCATCAGCGGCACAAATGCGTCATATTTCTCGCAAACCATTGTTTTACGGCGATTTTCTAACAGCCGGTCACGGGTTGCCGATCGCGAATCGCGGGGATTCCGAGGCTTTTCGGAAGGTGCCTTTTTGTTCCGGCAAGGACGAAAGCGCACACGAAAACGCCCGCCGGGAGGGTCCCGACGGGCGCTCGAAAAGCATCGCTGTCGCGCGCGGTTTACGCCAGCGCGGCGACCCGCTTGGTCAGGCGCGAGAACTTGCGCGAGGCGGTGTTGCGGTGAAGGACGCCCTTCGCCACGCCGCGCTGCATCTCCGGCTGCGCCGCGGCCAGAGCGGTCGTCGCCGCGGCCTTGTCACCCGCTGCCAGCGCAGCCTCGACCTTCTTCACGAAGGTACGGATGCGGCCGATGCGGGCACCGTTGATTTCGGCCCGGCGCTCGTTGCGGCGGATGCGCTTCTTGGCTTGCGGCGTGTTCGCCATGAACGTCCTCTGATAAGTTTCGAATCGATGGAAAAAGGCGCTGGGGAAGCCCTGCACCCTCGTAAGGCGCGGCCCATAGCCCGCTCGCCCGTCAGCGTCAACTCCGCTGGCAGCGCGGGCACCAGAAGGTCGAGCGTCCGCCCTCCGCGTACCGCTCCACCGTCCCGCCGCACGCGCACGGCTCGCCCGCGCGGCCATAGACGGCGAACTGCTTGGAGAAGTAACCCAGCTCGCCATCGGGGCGCGCATAGTCGCGCAACGTCGACCCGCCGGCCGCGATCGCCGCCTCCAGCACCAGCTTCACCGCCGGCACCAGCCGCTCGATCGCCGCCGCATCCAGCTGGCCCGCGGGCGTGTGCGGGTCGATCCGCGCATCGTACAGCGCCTCGCAGACGTAGATGTTGCCCAGCCCGGCGACGATCCGCTGGTCGAGCAGCGCCAGTTTGATCGACAGCCGTCGCCCCGCCAGCGTGCGCCGCAGATGCTCGGGGCTGAAGTCGTCGCCCAGCGGCTCGGGCCCCAGCAACCCGAACGCCGGAAAGTCCTTCGCCTGCGCGGTCGGCACCAGGTCGACCGATCCGAAGCGCCGCGGGTCGTTCAGCGCCAGCGTCCGCCCCGCCTCTGTCGCAAGGAGCAGATGGTCGTGCGCCAGCAGCTCGGTCGGGTCGACCCGCCACCGCCCCGACATGCCGAGGTGGAAGATCAGCGAGTCGCCGCGATCGGTGTCGATCAGCCCGTATTTGGCGCGCCGCGCGAGCCGCGTGACGCGTGCGCCGGTCAGCCGCTGGCGAAGGTCGGCGGGGAAGGCGCGGCGCAGATCGTCGCGGCGCGGTTCGACCCGCGCCAGCACCTGTCCCTCCAGCACCGGGCGCAAGCCCCGCACGGTGGTCTCGACCTCTGGCAATTCCGGCATCCGCGCCCCCTAGCCGCTTCGCACCGGCCCCGCTAGAGCGGCGGGCATGAGCGAAACCGTGTCCTTCGGCTACGAAGACGTCAGCCCCACCGAAAAGACCGCGCGCGTCCGCGGCGTCTTCTCCAACGTCGCCAGCCGCTACGATCTGATGAACGATGCGATGTCGGCGGGCATGCACCGGCTGTGGAAGGACCGCTTCGTGCGCCGGGTGAAGCCGCGCCGGGCTGAGCAGATCCTCGACATGGCCGGCGGGACGGGCGACATCGCGTTCCGGCTGGCGGAAAGCGGCGCGTCGATCACCGTCGCCGACATCAATCCGGAGATGCTGGAGGTCGGGATCGGCCGCGCGCAGGAACGCGGGCTGGACGGCCTGGTCTGGACCGAGGCCAATGCCGAGACGCTGACCTTCCCCGACCGCTTCTTCGATGCCTATACGATCGCGTTCGGCATCCGCAACGTGACCGACATTCCCAAGGCGCTGCGCGAGGCCCACCGCGTGCTGCGGCGCGGCGGGCGCTTCTTCTGCCTCGAATTCTCGACCAACACCTGGCCGGGCTTCTCGGACGTCTACGACGCCTATTCGCACCATATGGTGCCCAGGCTCGGGCAGCTGCTAGCCAACGACGCCGACAGCTACCGCTATCTCATCGAATCGATCCGCCGTTTTCCCGACATGCCGACGTTCGAGCGGATGGTGGCCGATGCCGGGTTCGTGCAGACGCGGGTCGAGCCGATCATGGGCGGGCTGGTGGCGATCCACAGCGGCTGGAAGATTTGACCTCCCCCATCGTCCACACCTGGCGGCTCCTGACCTGGGGCCGGACGCTGGCGCGCCACGGCGCGCTGCGCGGGCTGGAGCGCGACCTGAACACCCCGCCGCGGCTGCGCCGGCTGCTGCGCCTCGCCCGGTTCGGCGCGCGCGTTCCGGAAGTGCCGCGCTACGCCGACGCGTTCGAGGCGCTGGGGCCGGCCGCCATCAAGTTCGGCCAGACGCTCGCCACCCGCCCCGACCTGGTCGGCGACGCCGCCGCCGCCGACCTGCTGCGCCTTCAGGACGCGGTTCCGCCGGTGCCGTTCGCGACGATCGCGCAGACGATGCGCACCAGCTTCGGCCGCCCGCTGGAGACGCTGTTCGCCGAGATCGAGGAGGTCCCGGTCGGCGCCGCCTCGATCGCGCAGGTCCACCGCGCGGTCACCACCGATGGCCGCCGCGTCGCGGTGAAGGTGCAGCGGCCGGGCGTCGAGGAGGATTTCGCGCGCGCGATCGAGACCTACGAATGGGCCGCGGCGCAGATCGAGCCGATGGGCGGCGAGATCGCGCGCCTCCAGCCGCGCCTCGTCATCGAGACCTTCAAGCGCTGGACCGCGCGCGAGCTGAACTTCACGCGCGAAGCCGCCTCGGCCTCCGAACTCGCCGAGACGATGACGTCGGAGCCGAGCTTCTTCGTCCCCGCGGTCGACTGGGCGCGCACCACGGGCAAGGTGCTGACGATCGAGTGGATCGACGGCATCAAGCTGTCCAACCGCGCCGCGCTCGTCGCTGCCGGCTACGACCTGCCCGAGCTGGCGCGCGTGCTGGTCCACGCCTTCCTGCGCCAGGCGATCGCCGACGGCTTCTTCCATGCCGACATGCACCAGGGCAATCTCTTCGCGGTGCCCGGCAACGGCGTCGCGGCGATCGACTTCGGTATCATGGGGCGGATCGATCGCCGCGCGCGGGTCTGGCTGGCCGAGATCCTCTACGGCCTGATCACCGGCAATTACCGGCGGGTCGCCGAAATCCATTTCGAGGCGCAATACGTCCCCGCGCACCACAGCGTCGAGGAGTTCGCCACCGCCCTGCGCGCGGTGGGCGAGCCGATGCGCGGGCTGCCGGTCAAGGACATGTCGATCGGCATGATGCTCGACGGCCTGTTCGGCATCACCCGCGACTTCGACATGGTGACGCAGCCGCACCTGCTGCTGCTCCAGAAGACGATGGTGATGGTCGAAGGCGTCGCGACCGCGCTCGACCCCGACATCAATCTGTGGGTCACCGCCGCCCCGCTGGTCGAGGACTGGATCCGCACCGAGCTGGGCCCGGAAGCCGCGATCGCCGACCGGCTGGTGCAGGACGTGCGCACGCTCGCGCGGCTTCCCGACCTCGTCCGACGGATCGAGGCGCGCTACCCCGCCCCCGGCGGCGCGCCCCCGCGCCCGCCGCTGCGCGAGATCGAGCGCGTGCGCGTCGGCGGCGGCTGGCGCTATGCGCTGGTCGCGGCGCTCGGCGCGGCGGCCGGAGTGGTCGGCATGGTCGTGGCGGGCGGATGGTAGCGGCGGGGGCGCGCGGACGCTGGCTGAGCGCGCCCGGTCGGCTGACCGGTGTCGCGCGCCGCCCCGCGCGCCTGATCCTTGCCGCCGTCGTCATGCTGACGATCGCGGCGGCCCTCGCGGTCCCTGCCGCGCCGACCCCGCCCGAGTTCCTCCACGATGCGGTGGTCGCGACGATCCGGCACGGCGGCGACTTCTACGACGTCGTCCGCGACCTGCTGCGCGCCGAACCCGATGCGTGCGCCGCGCGGCTGCTGCCCCCGGCGCTGGCGGTGGTCGAGGCGGCGCTGCCCGCATGGGCGACGACCGCGCTGGTCGCGGCGGCGCTGACGATCCTGCTTTGGGCCGGCGGCTTGCGCATCGGCGCCTTGCTGTCGCGCAGCTCGGCCGCGCTGCTGGCGGTCAGCCTGCTCGCCGCAGGCATCGTCGCGAGCGCGGCGCTGTGGCTGGCGGCGCCGCATGCGGCGGCAGCGGCGATCCTGTCGGCGCTGGCGATCGTCGTGCGGCATCGCGGGCAAGCCGTGGCCGCGGCGGCGGTCGCCTGCGCCGCCGCGCTGATCGACCCGGCCGCGCTGGTGACGATTGCGGTGCTGGGCGCGCTCGCCTTGCTCGACGGCGACCGGCGCGAGCAGGCGGCGTGGCTCGCCGCGCTGCTGGTCGCGGCGGCTGTGCTCGCGCTCCACCTCCACGCGCTGTCGGGCGTGTTGCTGCCTCCCGACACGATGCCGGTCGGGCCGGCGCTGGCGCGGCTGGTCGGCGCGGCCTTCCCGGACGTGCCCGCGGGGCTCGCCGCCCCGCTCCTGCTGCTCGCCGCGCTGGGCTGGGCGACGGTCGGCGACGCGATCGGGCCGCGTGTGCTCGGGGTCATGATCGCGGGCGTCGCGCTCGACGGCGTCGGCGGGCTGCGCTCGGCCACCCTCCCGGTGGCACTGGTCGCGCCGGGGCTGGCCCTGGCGCCCGCCGCGCTCGCCGACCTCGTGCGCGCCGCGCGCGACCGGCGCCGGATCACGGTGACGCGGGTGGTGCGATAAGGTGGTGCGATGAAGCGGATCCTGCTGATCGTCGGGGGCGGGATCGCCGCCTACAAGGCCTGCGAGCTGATCCGCGAGCTGCGCCGCGCCGGGCATGACGTGCGCTGCGTGCTGACGGAAGGCGGCGCGCATTTCGTCACCGCGATGACGCTTGCCGCGCTGAGCGAGAACAAGGTCCACACCACCTTGTGGGACCTGAAGGACGAGGCGGAGATGGGCCATATCCGGCTCAGCCGCGAGGCCGACCTGCTGGTCGTCGTCCCCGGTACCGCCGATCTGATCGCGCGCATGGCCGGTGGCCTGGCGAACGATCTCGCCACCACCTTGCTGCTCGCGACCGACAAGCCGGTGCTGGTCGCGCCCGCGATGAACGTGCGCATGTGGCGCCACCCCGCGACGCAGCGCAACGTCGCGCAGCTGCGCAGCGACGGCATACAGGTGATGGAGCCTGACGAGGGCGCGATGGCGTGCGGGGAGTTCGGCCCCGGCCGGCTGCCGGAGGTGCCCGCGATCGTCGCCGCGATCGAGCGGAAGTTAGGCACGGGCGACCGCCGCCTGCACGGGCGCCACATCCTCGTCACGGCCGGCCCCACTCACGAGCCGATCGACCCCGTCCGCTACATCGCGAACCGGTCGTCGGGGAAGCAGGGCTTCGCGATCGCCGCCGCGCTGGCGCGGCGCGGCGCGCGCGTCACGCTGGTGGCCGGGCCCGTCGACCTGCCCACGCCTGCCGGCGTCGCGCGTCACGACGTCGAAACCGCGCAGCAGATGTCGGAGGCGGTCGCCGCCGCCCTGCCCGCCGACGCGGCGGTAATGGTCGCGGCCGTCGCCGACTGGCGCGCCGCGGATGTCGCGGCGCAGAAGCTGAAGAAGGGCGACGATGCCCCCGCGCCGTTGCGGCTGGCGCGCAATGTCGATATCCTCGCCACGCTGGCGCAGGATGTCCGGCGGCCGCGATTGCTGATCGGGTTCGCGGCCGAAACCGAACAGGTGCTGGACCATGCGCAGGCCAAGCGGCGGCGCAAGGGCGCCGACTGGATCGTCGCGAACGACGTATCCGGCGATGTCATGGGCGGCGATGCCAATACCGTCCACCTCGTCACCGACGATGGCGTCGAAAGCTGGGAGCGCCTTCCCAAACGCCTGGTGGCGGAACGACTTGCGGACCGGATTGCCGATGCCCTCTGAACCAGTTTCCATCCTGCTGCGCCGCCTGCCGCATGGCGAAGGGTTGCCGTTGCCCGGCTATGCGACGCCGGGTGCCGCCGGCATGGACGTCGTCGCGGCCGAGGACGTGACGCTCGCCCCCGGCGCGCGCCACGCGGTCGCCAGCGGCTTCGCGATCGCGATTCCCGAAGGCTATGAGGTACAGGTTCGCCCCCGCTCCGGGCTGGCGCTCAAGCACGGCATCACCTGCCTCAACACGCCGGGCACGATCGACGCCGATTATCGCGGCGAGATCAAGGTGATCCTCGCCAACCTGGGCAGCGAACCGTTCGAGGTCCGGCGTGGCGAGCGGATCGCGCAGCTGGTGCCCGCCGCGGTTACGGTGGCCGCGCTGACTGAGGTCGACACGCTCGACGCCACCGCGCGCGGCGAGCGCGGTTTCGGGTCGACCGGCCGGTGATCGGCGTGGCGATCCTGCTCGCCGGCCAGGCGCTGGCGCTGGCGCCGCCGACGCATTCGGATGCGTTGCCGCGGCTCTCGCTCGGGCCCGCTGCGACCGCGCCGGTACAGCTCAAGGAGTTCGTGCAGCGCGAGGTGCAGGCCGGGCGCTGCGTGCTGGCCGATGGCGCCCCACCGCTCGATCTCGCGGTGCTGGTCGCCCCCAATGGCCGCGTGCGGCGGATCGTGCCGCGCGCGATCGGCTGCCCGTCGGTCGAGCAGTTCGCGGCCGGCATCGTGCTGCGCGCGGCGCGGGACTCTGTTCGCCCGCCGACCAGCGACACCTGGTACGTGACCAGCGTCGCGCTGAGCCAGCCCTGACCTGCCGGCCGTAAGCCACGCCATGACGCTCACCGCCGACGAACTTACCCGCTACGCGCGCCACATCGTCCTGCCGGAGATCGGCGGCAGCGGGCAGCAGCGGCTGGCGCGCGCGCATGTCGCGGTGGTCGGCGCGGGCGGGATCGGCTCGCCGCTGATCCAGTATCTCGCCGCGGCCGGGGTAGGACGGCTGACCATCGTCGACGACGACCGCGTCGACCTCAGCAACCTGCAACGCCAGACGCTGTTCTCCACCGCCGACGTCGGTCGTCCCAAGGCGGAGCTGGCCGCCGAGGTCGTGCGGCGTATCAACCCGCATGTCGCTGCCGTCGCGCATGTCGCGCGGCTGGCCGCCGACAATCTCGCGCTGTTGCTCGACGACGCGCCGGCGGTGATCGTCGACGGCTGCGACAATTTCGACACCCGGCTGCTGGTCGCCGATGCGGCGCTCGCGCACCGCATCCCGCTCGTCTCCGCGGCGGTGGGGCGGTTCGAGGGGCAGCTCGGCGTGTTCCGCGGCTGGGAGGAGGGCAAGCCCTGCTACCGCTGCTTCGTCGGCGACGCACCGGCGCGCGACGCGCTGACCTGCGCCGAGGAAGGCGTGCTCGGCCCGGTCACCGGGATCGTCGGCAGCATGGCCGCGCTGGAGGCGATCCGGCAGGTCGTGCCGTTCGGCGACGACAGCGCGGGACGGCTGGTGCTGCTCGACTTCCTGTCGCTGCGCTTCCGCACGCTGGCGCTGCCGCCGGATCCCGCATGCCGCGCTTGCGGCGCGACACGCGGGTAAAGCGTCAACCGAGCCGCTTCTCGGCGAAGGCACGCACCGCCGGTCCGATATCGTCGCGCCCCAGCGCCAGTGCGAGGTTGGCGGAGACGAACCCGGTCTTGTCGCCGCAATCGTAGCGTTCGCCGTTGAAGGTGAAGCCGTGGAACGGCTGTTGCCCGATCAGCTTGGCCATCGCGTCGGTCAGCTGGATCTCGCCGCCCGCGCCCTTCTCCTTGGCATCCAGGATCTTCATGACTTCGGGCTGCAGGATGTAGCGGCCCGGGATCATCAGGTTGGACGGCGCGCTGCCCTTGGCGGGCTTCTCGACCAGCGCGGTCACCTCGGTCAGCGCGCCGTCGCGCGCGCCGGGCGAGATGATGCCGTATTTGTCGGTTTCCTCGGGCGCGACTTCCAGCGCGCCGATGACGTTGCCGCCGACCTTGTCATACGCCTCGACCATCTGCGCCATGAAGTTGGGCGTACCGACCATCAACTCGTCGGGCAGCAGCACCGCGAACGGCTCGTCCCCGACGATGTCGCGCGCGCACCACACCGCATGGCCCAGCCCCAGCGGTTCCTGCTGGCGGACATACACCGGCGAGCCGGGCTGCTGGCGGATGTTCTCGATCAGCGCCAGGCTCTTGCCGCGCGCGCGCATCGTCGTCTCCAGTTCGAACGAAATGTCGAAATGGTCCTCCAGCGCGCCCTTGCCGCGGCCGGTGACGAAGATGATCTGCTCGATCCCGGCCTCCAGCGCCTCCTCGACCGCATATTGGATCAGCGGCTTGTCGACGACCGTCAGCATTTCCTTCGGCATCGCCTTGGTGGCTGGCAGGAAGCGCGTGCCCAGCCCCGCGACGGGGAATATCGCCTTGCGTACCGGCTTGATGGTCATTCGGTCCTCCTGTTGGCGCGCGCTGTGTACCGATGGCGGCCGGGCACCGCAATTCGTTACCGAAACGAAACCCCAACGAAAACACGGTGCTATTTTGGGCGTTGCCACTGCACGCTTGCGATGATTTTCGCACGCGCTTAAGCACCGGCGTGTCCCCGACATCGCTGGTTTTGCGTCTTTCATGCTCAAGAAGCTGCTCCGTTCGTCCCGCGCCCCCGCGCCCGCCGTCTTCGCACCCGCCGAGAACAGCCGGATCTATGCCATTGGCGACATTCACGGATGCCTTGCGGAGCTCGACCGGCTGCTCGCGATGATCGATGCCGACGACGCCGCGCGAGGTCCGGCCGATACGTCGTTGATCTTCCTCGGCGATCTCGTCGACCGCGGCCCCGATTCGGCCGGCGTGGTCGATCGCCTGCTGACCCTGTCGCGCACCCGCCCCAACGTCCGCATCCTGAAAGGCAACCACGAAGAACTCTTCCTCCACGCCCTGTCCGGCGCAAAGGACGCGTTGCGGATGTTCTGCCGGGTCGGCGGCAAGGAGACGGTGCTGAGCTACGGCATCGCGCGCGATGAATATGATTCCCTGGATTATCCGCAGCTTGCCGCGCGGATGGACACGCTTGTGCCGGCCGAGCACCGTGCCTTTCTCGAGGGGCTGGAGGACATGATCGTGTCGGGCGATTACGTTTTCGTCCACGCCGGCATCCGGCCCGACGTTCCGCTTGACGAGCAGAAGCCCGCCGATCTGCGCTGGATTCGCGACAGCTTCCTGGAGCATCGGGCGCCGCACCCCAAGATGGTGGTGCACGGCCACACCATCACCCCCGACGTCGATCGCCGCCCGAACCGCATCGGCGTGGACACCGGCGCCTATATGTCTGGAAAGCTTACAGCTTTGGGGATCGAGCGCAGCGAGACCTGGGTTCTGAACACATGATGCAACGCGGCAATCCGCGCTTGCAATTTCCGACATCGCGGCTATGAGATGCCCTGCACGCAAAGGGAGTTCATCATGCGTATTGCAAAGTACATGCTCGCTGCTGCCGCCGCCACGATGGCGGTCGCTCCGGCGATGGCTGCGCCTGCCAACTCGGCGGCGAGCCTGTCGGTTGCCAAGTCGGTCCGCGCGTCGGCTCCGTCGGCCAAGAAGAACGAGCTCGCCGGTGGCGGCGTGATCGTCGCCGTTCTGGCGGCTGCGGCGGTTGTCGCCGGCATCGTCGTCGTCGCTGACGAAGACGACAGCTCGGACAGCAACTAAGCTGTTACGCTTCCCTCTTGGAAGCAGGGAATAGCGGCCTTCGGGCCGCTATTTTTTTGTGCGTCGTCGGCGCGAGTGCCGCTGTTTCGACGTGAGTTGAGGCACTTGACTGTTGCACCAGCGCGATGACGTCGGCGGAGGCGTGCACCCATCAGTGAGAAGCGCTGCGTCCGGCTTGATCGCCTGAACACAGGCGTGGGCTCGCGCGTTGGGTGGCTCTCGGAGCAGATGGCGATCAGTTGGGGCCGTCTGCTCGCGACAGGGACCAACCACCGGCGGGAGCGCCCGGTGTCGTCGATAACGTCCGGGGTGTCACGGGTGACGCGAAAATAGCGGCCCAGGGAACGCGCGACCGACGATCCAGCCAGTCGAGAAACGCGCGCTGGCGCGCTTGTCGCCCGTCTGCCGAATTTCGGGAGCATGCCGCTCGCCAGGCGACACCAGCGCGCCCTTCCGAAGCCCGCACGCAGGGAGCGTGGCGTGGTGCCACCCTCCCCGGCACGGGCGTCGTCAGGCGGCGCCGTGGCAGTGCTTGTACTTGCGGCCCGACCCGCACGGGCACGGCGCATTGCGGCTGACGACGCCGTCCCAGCTCGCCGGATCGTCGCCGAGGTCGGCGGCGGTCGGTTGCGGGATCTGGAGCGGCGGGATCGTGGTCGTTACCAGCCCGCGCGTGCCGGCGTCGATGTCGTTCGAATTGTCCTCGCCGGTGAACGGGTCGAAATGCGTGGTGATGAAGTCCGGCAGGTCGGGCAGCGGCGGCGGTGCCTGCATCTGGAACTGCGCAAAGGCGATCGTGCGCGTCACGTCCTCGCGGATCGCGTCGAGCATCCGCTGGAAGAGGTTGAACGCCTCCTGCTTATACTCGTTGATCGGCGTCTTTTGCGCATAGGCGCGCAGGTGGACGACCTGGCGCAGCGCGTCGAGCGTCGACAGATGCTCCTTCCAGTGATGGTCGAGGTTCTGGAGCAGGATCGACTTCTCGACCTGCGTCCACGTCGCGGGGTCGAGCTCCGCGGCCTTCGCCTCGACCATCGCGTCGGCTTCGGCCTGGACGCGCTCGGTCACGATCTCCGGATCGACCGCGTCTTCCTTGAGCCAGTCGTCGACCGGCGGGGTCAGGTTCAGCACGTCGGCGAGCCGCGTCTTCATCCCCTCGACATCCCATTGCTCGGGATAGGAATTGGGCGGGCACGCCTCGCCGACGATCGCGTTGACCGTCTCGGCGCGCATGTCGGTCACCACGTCGCCGACCGTATCGGCATCCATGATGTCGGCGCGCTGTTCGTAGATCACCTTGCGCTGGTCGTTCATCACGTCGTCATATTCGACGACCTGCTTGCGGATGTCGTAGTTGCGCGCCTCGACCTTCTTCTGTGCGGTCTCGATGGCCTTGGTCAGCCACTTGCTGCCGATCGCCTCGCCGTCGTTGATGTTGTTGCGCATCATCTTGGCGAACAGCGTGTCCGGCCCGAAGATGCGCAGCAGATCGTCGTCGAGCGAGAGATAGAAGCGGCTGAGCCCCGGATCGCCCTGACGACCCGCGCGCCCGCGCAGCTGGTTGTCGATGCGGCGGCTTTCGTGGCGTTCGGTGCCGAGCACGAACAGGCCGCCGGCTTCCAGCACCTTCTGCTTCTCGGCGGCGATCTCGGCGCGGATCTGCTCCACCGCCTGATCGCGTTCCGGCCCGTCCGGCATACCGGCGAGTTCATCCTCGACGCGCATCTCCAGATTGCCGCCGAGCTGGATGTCGGTGCCGCGGCCCGCCATGTTGGTGGCGATCGTCACCGCGCCGAGCCGGCCGGCCTGCGCGACGATATGCGCCTCACGCTCGTGGTAGCGCGCGTTGAGGACCGAATGGTCGACGCCTTCCTGGCGCAGGAATTCGCTGAGCAGTTCCGACTTCTCGATCGACACGGTGCCGACGAGCACCGGCTGCCCCGTTTCGGCATGTTCGCGAATCTTCTTGGCGATCGCGCGGAACTTGTCCTGCGTGTCCTTGTAGAATTCGTCTTCCTCGTCGACGCGATTGACCGGGCGGTTCGTCGGGATCGTGACGACGTTCATCTTGTAGATGTCGTAGAACTCGGCCGCCTCGGTCGCGGCAGTGCCGGTCATCCCCGCCAGCTTCGGGTACATGCGGAAATAATTCTGGAAGGTGATCGAAGCCATCGTCTGGTTCTCGGGCTCGATCTGCACGCCCTCCTTGGCCTCGACCGCCTGGTGGAGACCATCCGACCAGCGGCGACCGTCCATCATGCGCCCGGTGAACTCGTCAATGATGACGACCTTGCCGTCCTTGACGATGTAATCGGTGTCGCGCTTGAACATCGCGTTCGCGCGCAGCGCCTGGTTCAGGTGGTGGACCACCTGCGTGTTTTCGAAGTCGTAGAGGTTCGCGCCCTGGAGCAGCCCGGCGGCCTCCAGCATCCGCTCGGCACGCTCGGTGCCGTCCTCGGTCAGGACGATCGACTTCTGCTTCTCGTCCTTCTCGTAATCCTCTTCGGACAATTGCTTCACGATCGCGTCGACGCCGATGTACAGCTCGGACTTGTCGTCGGTCGGGCCGGAGATGATGAGCGGGGTGCGCGCCTCGTCGATCAGCACCGAATCGACCTCGTCGACGATCGCCATCGCGAACGGGCGCTGCACCATCTGGCTGCGCTCGTACTTCATATTGTCGCGCAGATAGTCGAAGCCGAATTCGTTGTTCGTGCCGTAGGTGATGTCGGCGGCATAGGCGTTGCGGCGCTCCTCGTCCGACAGGTTCGGCACGATCACGCCGGTGGTCAGCCCCAGGAAGCGATAGACGCGGCCCATCCAGTCGGCGTCGCGGCTGGCGAGATAGTCGTTGACGGTGATGACGTGGACGCCCTCGCCCGGCAGCGCGTTCAGATAGGTGGCGAGCGTCGCCACCAGCGTCTTGCCTTCGCCGGTGCGCATCTCGGCGATCTCGCCGCGGTGGAGGACGATGCCGCCGATCATCTGCACGTCATAGTGGCGCTGCCCCAGGACGCGCGTCGCCGCCTCCCGGACGGTCGCGAACGCCTCGGGCAGGAGCTGGTCGAGCGTCTCGCCGTTCGCCAGCCGTTCACGGAACAGCACGGTCTGGTGCGCCAGCGTGGCGTCGTCCATCGCCTGGAGCGCAGGCTCGTAGGAGGCGATCCTGGCGAGCGTCGGGTTGAGCGACTTGACGTAGCGGTCGTTGGACGAACCGAAAAGCGACTTGGCAATACCGCCGAACATGGGCGTGATCCTGTATCTGGAAGCGACGCAGGCACGCCGGTGTCGGGCGGCCGCGCAGGAAAGGGTGACGGGGGGACGCGAGGCGGCGCTATTCGCGCCGGCGGCTCGCGTAGGTCGGCTCGACCGCCGTCAGCGCAAACATGCGGGCGAGCGGCGCAGCGCCGCTGTCGACCAGCCGCGGCGGCATCTGCACCGGCCGCGCCGCAATTCGGCGCGCGGCAGAGGCGATCGCCGCGGCGTTGACCTGCTGCGCGACCGCCTGCGCCACCTGCGGCTGGCGCGCGCTGCTGCTCACGCCGGTCAGCGCGGAAAGCAGCGCGGAGAGGAGCAGCAGCAGGTTCATGCGGGTTCCGACATAGGCTCTCCGCCGCGATCCTCAACATTTTGTTGAAACCGCGTCCAAGCAAATGGTGAAATCCGCTCGTCGCGCCGGTAGAGCGACGCGCATGTCGCACGCCGTCTCCCCGCTCGCCACGCCCTTCCCCGACATGCCGCCGGTCGCGGGCGTTCGCCTGCGCGTCGCGCGGGCGCAGTACAAGGCGTGGGATCGCACCGACCTGACCTTCGCCGAACTGGCGCCGGGCACCACCGTGGCGGGGGTGCTGACGCAATCGAAATGCCCGTCGCCGGAGGTGGAATGGTGCCGCCGCGCGCTGGTGCTCGGCGAGGCGCGCGCGCTGGTGGTCAATGCGGGCAATTCCAACGCCTTCACCGGGCATCGCGGGCGCGAGGCGGTGGAGGCGATCGCGGCGCAGACCGCACAGGCGATCGGGTGCCGGCCGTCCGACGTGTTCGTCGCCTCGACCGGCGTAATCGGCGTGCCGCTGCCGATCGACAAGGCGCAGGCCGGGCTCGCCGCCGCCTTCGTGGCGCCGGAGGCGGACTGGCGACAGGCGGCGGAAACGATCGGGACGACCGACACCTATCCGAAGGGGGCGAGCGCGACCGCGGTGGTCGACGGGCGGACGATCACGATCGCGGCGATCATCAAGGGATCGGGGATGATCGCGCCCGACATGGCGACGATGCTGGGCTTCATCTTCACCGACGCGGCGGTCGAGGCGCCGTTCCTGCAAGCGGCGCTGTCGGCGGCGAACGCGCGGACCTTCTCGTGCATCACGGTCGACGGCGACACCTCGACCAGCGACACGGTGCTGGCGTTCGCGACCGGGGCCGCGGGGAACGTGCCGCTGGCCGACGACGACAGCGACGGGGCGGACGCGTTCCGCGCCGCGCTGGCCGATATCTGCCGGCAGCTCGCGCTGCTGGTGGTCCGCGATGGCGAGGGCGCGACGAAGCTGATCGAGGTGACGGTCGAGGGTGCGGAAAGCGACCGTTCGGCACACCGCGTCGCGATGTCGATCGCCAACTCGCCGCTGGTGAAGACCGCGATCGCGGGCGAGGACGCCAATTGGGGCCGCGTCGTGATGGCAGTCGGCAAGGCGGGCGAGCCGGCGGAGCGCGACCGGCTGGCGATCCGCTTCGGTGCGACGCAGGTCGCGGAGGGCGGGCTGGCGGTGACCGGCTATGACGAGGCGCCGGTGGCGGCGCACCTGAAGGGTCGGGAGGTCGAGATCGGGGTCGACCTGGGGCTGGGCGACGGCCGCGCGACGGTGTGGACCTGCGACCTGACGCACGGCTACATTTCGATCAACGCGGACTATCGGAGCTGACGGTCCTCGTCCCCCAGCCTTGATCATCACCGGTCGTTCGCCCGAAGCTGTCGAGGCGCGACGTCGGCGCACCTTCCGCGACCGCGCTCCCTGATGCGCGTTCCGCCGTCGATGCCGTGGCGTTACCGGAACAGGCGGAGAAGAAGTTCCACCAGCTCGCGCCAGAACACGCCGCATGCCGCGCCTGCGATCACCCAGACCACGATGTCGGCGAGTCGGCTGGTCCGCGCAGGAAGTTCATCCGATCTCAAGGGCATCGCGCGGTATCCGCAGGCTCAGATTAATATATGAAAATCGAATAACACGCTCATCGTCCTAATGGAAGCTGCACAAGGTGCGCTTCCAGTTTGGCCAAGACCCTCTTCTCCAGCGCAGGTCGCGAACTTGCCCAGCTGCTCGCCGGTGCGCGCAGTCGCGCCGGCATGACGCAAGCACAGCTGGCCAAGAAGCTGGGCCGCCCCCAGCCGGTCATCTCGTTGATCGAACGCGGCGAACGGCGGGTCGACGTCATCGAGTTCTGCGACATCGCCGATGCGCTCGATATCGATCCCGCCGAGCTGTTCGCGCGGTTCCTGGCAGCAAGGGCACGGTACGACGAAGGGTGACAGGCTTCGTCGTGCGCGCATCCGCTGCACGCACGACAACGGGCGGTGACGCCTGCGCCACCGCCCGCTGTCGTGCCGTCGCCGTGACGGTCGATCAGCCCAGTTCGCCCTCCAGCCACGCCTTGATGCGGCCCTTCGGTTCGGCGCCGACCTTGGTCGCGGCGGGGACGCCGCCCTTGAACAGGATCATCGTCGGGATGCCGCGCACGCCGTACTGGCCCGGTGCGTCGGGGTTCTCGTCGATGTTGAGCTTGGCGATCGTCACCTGCTCGCCCAGTTCCTCGCTGATTTCCTCCAGCGACGGGCCGATCATCTTGCACGGGCCGCACCATTCCGCCCAGAAATCGACCAGTACCGGCTTGTCCGCGGACAGCACGTCGGTCTGGAAGCTGGCGTCGGTGATCTTCTTGGTGGGCATGTCGTTCTCCTTGGATGCCGTAAAACTAGGGTGCCGCGCGTGTCGGCTCAACCGCCGGGCGGCAAGCTTTGCTCCGGCCCCGAAAAGCGGCGCTTGACCGGCTCCAGCAGATCGGCGGGCAACTCGATCAACCGCGGCGCGGCGGTGTAGAGCAGCGCCACCTCGACGCGGGTGCCGGGGAAGATCACCTCCAGCGCGGCGTGATAGGCGGCCATCTGGCGCAGGTGATAGTCGGGGACGTCGGCGACCCCGGCGGGGACGCTGCGCCCGGTCTTGTAGTCGATCGCGCGGACCACGCCGCCTGCGACCAGCAGCCGGTCGATCGTGCCGGAGATGACCCGGCCGCTGGGCAGCGTGGCGGCGATCGGCGCCTCGGCAAGCGCATCGGGGCCGAACAGCGCGGCATGGGCGGGGTCGCCCAGCACCGCCATCACCGGCGCGAGCACGTCGTGCGGATCGGCGACGCCGCGCGCGCCGAGCCAGCGCAGCGCCGCCGCCTCGCGCAGCGCCGGGGCGAGCGGCGGCAGGCGCTCGAACAGCGCGTGCATCAGCGTGCCGCGCGCCGCCGCATCGCGCGCGGCGGGGGCGGGCGGCGCGTCGCTGACCGCGTCGTCGCCGACCGAGGACGGCGTCAGCGGGCGCGGCGGCTTCGCGTCCTCGGGCGCGGGGCGGCGTGCCCAGTCGGGGAGCGCCAGCGCCGCCTCGTCGGTGTCCCCCGCCCCGCCCTTCGCGGCGACGGGCCTGGCGGGGTTGCGCCCGGTGAAGATGCGCTCGTCCTCGCCCGCGACGCCGAGTGCATCGAGCGTGCGCGCGGCGGCGGCGTACCAGCTCGCCTCGGGCGGCACGCCCTGCCACTTGGCGCTCAGCGAGCCGGCGATCACCAGTCGTTCCTCGGCGCGGGTGGCCGCGACATAGAAGAGCCGCCAATGTTCCTGCCGCTCGCGCTCCTCGACCTGGACGAGCGCGGCGTCGATCGCGCCGGCGCGCTCTGCGGTGCGCGGGCGGAAGACCGGGATCGGCTTGTCCAGCCCGTCGGGCGTCCACATCAGCGTCGAGCGCGGGGATGCGTCGGGGTCGGCGGTGGCGTCGGCGAGGATCACCAGCGGCGCCTGCAAGCCCTTGGCGCCGTGCGCGGTCATGACGCGCACCGCGTCGAGCGGTGCGGCGGCGTCGCGCACGATCTCCACCTCGTCGCGTTCGAACCAGTCGAGGAAGCGTTGCAGCGATGGCGTGGAGCCGGTCTCGAAATCGAGCGCGGCGTTGAGCAATTCCTCGATCGGGTCGCGCGCTTCCTCGCCCAGTCGCGCCAGCAGCTTGCGGCGGCCGTCGAGCGGGCCGGACAGCAGCATTTCGAGGAAGCGATACGGCGTGTCGAAATCGGCGCTGGCGAGCAGATCGGCGAGCGCCGCGACCTGGGTCCCGTGGTGACGCGACAGGTGCCGCCACAGCGACCCCTGCCGTTCGACCGCGCGTTCCATCAACTGCTGCTGCGTCCAGCCGATCAGCGGCGAGACGAGCAGGCTGGCGAGGCTGAGGTCGTCATCGGGCTGAAGGACGAAGCGCACCGCGGCGAGCAGATCCTGCACCGCCAGCGGCGCGGACAGGCGGAGGCGGTCGACGCCCGCGACGGGCACGCCCTCGGCGTAGAGCCGCGCCACGAGCAATTGCGCGAGTTCGCCGCGGCGCTTGACCAGGATCATCACGTCCTCCGGGCGGAGGCGGCGGCCCTTGCTGTCGAGCATCAACCCGCCATGTTCGACCGGCCCGAGCCAGCGCTTCACCGCCTGCGCGATGCGGGTGGCGTTGGCGCGGACGGCGTCGTCGATCCAGCCTTCCTCGCCCCCTCCACCCATGTCGGAGCCCTCCGCCTCGATCGCGCCGGCCGAGATCGGTGGCCAGAGGACGACGGCGCCCGGCCCGGTAACGCGGCTGGCGTGCGGCGGAATGTCCTCCGCCGCGCCGAGGCCGCCGGCGCCGACCGTCGCGATCGCCTGATCGACGAACTCCAGGACCGGCGCCGTCGAGCGGAACGAGTCGGTCAGGGACAGACGGTCGAACGGCAGCCCGCGTTCGTCGTCGGGCATCAGGTCGTCACCCGCGACATCGCGCGCGCGGTCGGCAAAATAGCGTTCGGCGGCAAGGAAGTTGATCGGATCGGTGCCCTGGAAACCGAAGATCGCCTGTTTCAGGTCACCGACCGTGAACAGCGTCCGCACCGAGGGCGCATAGACGCCGCGTCCGACGAAATATTCGTCGACCAGCGCGCGGATGATCGTCCATTGCGCCACGTTGGTGTCCTGCGCCTCGTCGACCAGCACGTGCTCGGTGATCTGGTCGAGCTTGTAGCGGATCCATTCGCCGATCCCCTCCTGTCGCAGCAGCGCGACCGCCGCGTCGATCAGGTCGTTGAAGTCGACCGCGCCGCTGCGGCGCTTCGCCGCGGCATAGCCGCGTGCATAGTCGCGCCCGACCTCCAGCGCGGCGCCGAGCATGTCGGCATAGGCGACACGGATGCGCAGCGACAGGAGTTCGCCGCACCAGCCGTGCATCCGCATCGCATGGTCGGCGTAATCGGCGTCCGCGGGGGCGCGTCCCTTGCCGAACGACAGCGGATCGCCGTCCTTCTTCGCCCAGACCAGATGCAGGCGATCGAGGGTCGCGGTGCGCTCGTCCGGATCGGCGGCGAGCCACGCGCCGATCGCCTCGGCGCGGTCGATGCCGCTCTTGGTGCCCCATGCGCGGTTGAGCGCAGCGAGCGTGTCGAGCGCTGCGCGGTCGATTGCGCCGTCCTCGCACGCCGCGCGGACGTGCGCGGCGACGTCGCCGAGCGGCAGGCCAAGCTGGGTGCGCAGGAACGGGGTTATGCCGGCGGGCAGCGCCTCCAGCGCGTCGTGCGCGCGGGCGCAATCGGCGAGGAATTGTTCCGCGCCCTGCTCGCCGAGCCGGACGCTGAGCGCGCCGATCGTCTCGACCGGGCGGGAGCGGCCCTCGCGCTCGGCCTGGACGAGCAGGTCGGAGAGCGCCTGACGGCGGAGCAAGGCCTCTTCGCGCGGCTCGATCGGGCGGAAGCCGGGGACGAGCCCGGCCTCGATCGGGAAGGCGGCGAGCAGGCTTTGGCAGAAGCCGTGGATGGTCTGGATGCGCAGGCCGCCGCCGGGCGCGTCGAGGACGCGCGCGAACAGGGTGCGCGAGCGGGCGACGAGCGCGGGCGTCGGACGCTCGCCCAGCGCGGCGAGATCGGCGGCGAGCGCGGTGTCGGGCATCCGCACCCAGGCGGCGAGCTGTCGATTGACGCGCGCCGCCATCTCCGCCGCGCCCGCCTTGGTGAAGGTGAGGCACAGGATCGCGCCGGGTTCGACGTCGCGCAGCAACAGGCGGAAGACGCGCGCGGCCAGCACCTGCGTCTTGCCGGTGCCGGCCGAGGCGGAGAGCCAGACGTGCGCCTCCGGGCGGCTGGCCTGAAGCTGGGCGTCCTTGAGCTGCGGGAGCGGGGTGACGACGCGGGGGGTCATGGGCGCGCCCTTTCCGTCATTCCGGCGCAGGCGGGCATCCAGAACCTCCGGCCTCTGCGATGGAGGCGCGACGGCAGCGCGTCTGGATTCCCGCCTTCGCGGGAATGACGAAGGGGGGTGCGACTATGCATCGCGGCCGTACCATTCGTCGCGGCGCATCAGCTGGTCGTATTCCGCGAACGGCGCGAACTCGGGGTGCAGCTTGGCGGTGAACGGCTGATCGCCGGTCAGCCAGCGCGCCGCCGCTTCGGCGAAGCTGTCGCGCGCGATGCGGACGAAATCGTCGGTGATGATCCGCCCGCCCTTGCCCGCCGGGTCGGCGGGGCTGGAGACGGCGCCGAACGTGTCGCCCTTCTTCGCGAGCGACCAATATTCGAAGGCGGTCGCCGCACCGGCCACGCCGTCGAACCCGCCCGCCTCCGCGATCGCGCCGAGCAGGCCCAGTTGCAGGTTGAAGCCGCCGCGCACCGCCGCGACGGAGGGCGCCTTGCCGGTCTTGTAGTCGACGATCCCCAATCCGCCGTCGGGCATCCGGTCGATGCGGTCGAAGCGGCCGGTCAGCTCGATCCCCGACAGCTCGGCCTTGCCGCGCCCCTCGACTGCCAGCACGGTGCGCCCGGCGGCGCGGTCGGCGAGCGTCTTCGCCGCGACCCATTCGAACGCCGCGATCAGCCGCGGTTGCCACAGCGCGCGGAGCAGCGGATGGGTCGCGGGGTCAGCGAGCAACGTGCGCGCGCGCGGCAACAGCTTGTCCGCGTCGCACGCATCCTCGCGCGCCCATGCCTCCAGCACGGCATGGACCGCGGTGCCGCGCCACGCGGCGCTGGGATCGGCATCGACCGCGTCGAGCGGCGACAGCTTCAGGATGCGGCGCGCGTAGAAGGCAAAAGGGTCCGCCTTCAGCCGGTCCACCTCGGTCACCGAGATCTGGCGCGGGCGCAGGTGCGCCGGCGGCAGCGGTTCGGGGCGGTCGGCGGGCGTGGGCACGCGCGTGCCGTCGAGCGCGCGCGCCCAGGCGGCGAGCGTGGCGTCGCGCGGGAAACGCTCGCCGGTCATCGCCTCCAGCCGCAGCCAGAAGCGCGAGGCGAGCGCGGGCGAACGCGCGTCGCGGCGCGCGCGGGTCAGCACGACCTGCCTGGCACCCAGCGCCTGGCCGAAGTCGTGCGCGGCGATGCCGATCCCGCGGTCGAGCCCCGGCAAGCCGAGGTCGACGCGGACGCGCGGGGCGAGCCACGGGTCGGGCGCGGGCAGGCCCGGCCACGTCCCCTCGTTCAGCCCCGCCAGGATCATCAGATCGGCGCGTTGCAGCCGCGCCTCCATCAGCCCGTAGATGGCGAGGCGCGGATGGCGCTCGCGCGGGAGCAGGCGGATCGCGATCTCGTCCATCAGCAGACGGAGCAGCGGCGCGAACCCGGCGGGCGCGATCGCGCGCGGGCCGAGCGGCGCCTGCGTCTCCAGTCCGGTCAGCAGATCGGCGGCGGCGCGCCCGGCGGGGCCGCGCCACGCCTCCTCACCCGCGAGCAGGTTCGCCGCCTCGCGCAGGCAGGCGACCAGCGACGGCAACGTCACGCCCCCTCCCTCGCCGAACCCGCGCGCGACGGGTTCGAGCAGGGGACGGGCCTCGCGCCACCATTCCGCGGCGCGGGCGCGCTCGGGGGCGGCGAGGTGGCGGTCGATCCCCTCCAGCCCCGGCGCGGGGCGCGGCCCGCGCAGCGCACGGTCGAGGCGGCGGACGCCGTCGAGCCAGGCGCCGCGCGCGTCCCCGGCGCGCACCAGCGGGTGCTTGAGCAGCGTCAGCAGCGCCATGGGGGCGAAATCCTGCGCGGCGGCCTCGACGATCGCGGTCAGCAGCGTGCCGGGGGGCAGGATGGCGAGCGCGCGGCCGGCGCTATCGTCGACCTCGATCCCCCAGCGGCGGCAATGCGCGGCGACGCGCCGCGCCAGCATCCGGTCGGGGGTGACGAGCGCGGCAGTGAGACCGGGCGTCTCGATCGCCTCGCGCAGCTTCAGCGCGACCGCCTGCGCCTCCTCGGCGGGGGTGGCGAGTTCGACCGCGGTGACGCCGCTCAGCCGCCGGTCTGCGGCGTCGAGCGCGGTCCATTTGGCGGTGAAGCGCGCCGGGGCGAGCGCGTTGGCGATCGCGCGCGCGCGGGCGGCGTCGGCGTCATGCTCGCTGGCGGCGAGCCAGCGCGTAACCTCGCCGCGGTCGGCGCCGATCCGCTCGAGCAGCAGCTTGAGATGGAATTGCGGGTGGACCTCGATCGCGCGGGCGCGCAGCCCGGTGACCGGATCGGGCTGGTGCGGGCCGAGCGCATCCCATTCGGCCTGCGGGAGCGCGAGGTCGAGGTCGGCGAACACCACCATCCCGCGCGGCAGTCCGGCGACGGTGCGCAGCAGCCGCGCGACGGCGGGCGCGGGATCGGTGATGCCGGCGGCGCAGACGAACCCCTCGGGCGGATGTGCCCGCCAGCGGGCCGCCTGCCGATCGATCAGCAGGATGCGACGCTCGGCGGCGTCGATCGCGCCCAGCCGATCGCGCTCGGCGGGCCAGCGGTCGAGCAGGATCCGGAACAGGCGGAGCGCGGTCTCCCAATGGTCCGACAGCCCCTCGCCCGGGTCGATCGCGGCGAGGCGCGCGGGCGGGACCTCCTCGACGATCAGCTGGTCGAGCGTGCGGGCGAGTTCGCCGGCGAGCCGCACCGCCTCCGCCGCATCGACCGGGCGGCCGGCGGCGGCGCGCTCCTCCTCGACCAGCCGCGCCAGGATCATGCGGCGTTGCAGCGGGTCGACCGCGGGCGGCAGCGGCGGGACGGCGTCGGCGGGGTCCAGCGCGGCGCCGACGCCGGCATCGAGTTCCTCACCGCCCAGCGCGACGATGCGCGGCAGCAGCAGCGCACCGCCGCTGGCGCGCACGAACGCCTCGCGCACCGCCAGCCCGCCACGATTGTTGGGCACCAGCACGAGCCCACGCGCCAGCGCCAGCCGGTCGCCGCCGAAGCGCCGCAGCAACCCGGCCACCAGCGCGTCGGCGAAGGCGCGGTGCGCGGGGATGGTATAGAGCCGCAGGCCCCGCTCGGCCGGCGGGGGCGCGTCAGCCATCGGCGAGCAGCGCCTCGGTCCGCGCGACCGCGGCCGGCACGTTGACCTCCGACCACAGCCCCTGATGGACGAGTCCGTAGGCGCGCCCCTGCGCAATCGCGCGGTTCCAGAACAGGTTGGTCGAGAACGGTCCCTCCGGCCAGTCGCGGATCAGCCGCGGCGACACGATCTGCACGCCGGTAAAGACGAACGGCGCGACGCGGCCCGGCTTGCGCCGCCCGGCGATGCGGCCGTCGGGGGCGAGGTGGAAGTCGCCCTGCCCCCGATGATTGTGCGCGCGCGCATAGGGCACCATCAACAGCAACGCGTCCATGGTCGCGTCGTCCCAGCGATCGGCCAGCTGGCGGATCGCATCGGTGGGGCCGTCGAGCCACAGGTTGTCGCCGTTGACGACGATGAACGGATCGTCGCCCAGCAGCGGCAGCGCCTTCACCAGCCCGCCGCCGGTCTCCAGCAATTGCGCGCGCTCGTCGGAGACGAGCACCTCGATATCATGCACGCGGTGGCGCAGATGCGCCTCCATCGCGTCGGCGAGATAATGGACGTTGACGACCGCGCGCTCGACCCCGGCCGCGCGCAGGCGGTCGAAGACGTGGTCGATCAGCGCGCGGCCGCGCACCTCGACCAGCGGCTTCGGACGCGTGGCGGTGAGCGGGCGCATCCGCTTGCCGACGCCCGCCGCCATCACCATCGCGGTGCGCGGCACGCGCGAACCGGGATCGGGGCGGATGTAGCGCGGCCGCGTCACGCAAGGCCTCGCGCGGTTGCGAGCACCAGCGGGTCGCCGCGCCATTCGGGCGGCAGATTGTCGTCGAACCAGCGCGCGACGGGGGCGAGCGCCGGATGGGCAAGGTCACGCTCCAGATACGCCCAGACCCGCGGGCACAGCGCGGCGTAGCGCGGCTTTCCGTCGCGCTTCCACAGCCGCGCGAAGATGCCGAGGATCTTGGCGTTCCGCTGCGCGCCGAGCACGTGATAGGCGTCGAGGAACGCGTCGCCCTCGCCGGTCGCCTGACGATAGCGCGCCAGCATCGCCTGCTCGATCGACGGATCGACGTCGCGCCGCGCATCCTGCAACAGCGACACGAGATCATAGGCCGGGTGGCCGGCGAGCGCGTCCTGGAAGTCGAGCAGCCCGAGCGCGCGGTCGGGGCCGACCAGCATCAGGTTTTCGGCATGATAGTCGCGCAGGACGGTGACCGGCGTCACCCCCTCGACAAGGCCGAGCACCTCGTCCCACGCGGCGCGATATTCCTTCTGGTCGACCGAGGCGCCGACCGCCGGGCAATACCAGTCGACCAGCAGCCCCGCCTCGCGGTGCAGCTCGGTGCGGTCATAGGCGCGCCACGGCCCGGCGGGCTGCGCGCGCAACGCCACGAGCAGGTCGACCGCCGCACCGTAGAGCGCCGTCGCCGTGCCGGGATCCGCGTCGACCGTTTCGCGCAGACGCACGTCGCCGAAATCCTCCAGCAGCACCAGCCCGCGTGTCAGATCGACCGCGTGGATCGCGGGCGCGGCGAAGGCGCGATCCGCCAGCCAGCTGGCAACGGCGAGGAACGGGCGCGGATCCTCCTGCGGCGGAGGCGCATCCATCAGGATTGCGCGCCGCGTGTCGCAATGGACGCGGAAATAGCGCCGGAACGAGGCATCGCCGGCGAGCGGCTCGATCCGCGCGCCGCCCCAGCCATGGGCTTCCAGAAAGGCCGGCGCGTCTGCCGGCGGGGTCATCGTGGCCATCGCCCGTCCCAAGCGTCGGGCGCGCGCCAAGTCAAGCGACGCGCGCCGTCCGGGTCGACCGCGATGGCGAGCGCCAGCGCCTCCGGCCAGCGCCCCGCCCCGGCCCGCTCGGGCCATTCGACCAGCAGCGCCGCGTCGAGCCGCGCCTCCTCCAACCCGAGTTCGTCGACCTCGCCCGCATCGTCGAGGCGGTAAAGGTCGATGTGCAGCACCGGCAGCCGCACCTCGGGCGGGTCATAGGGTTGGACGATCGCGAAGGTCGGGCTCGGCGCTTCCTCCTCCAGCCCCAGCGCCGCGAGCACGCCGCGCGCCAGGCTGGTCTTGCCCGCGCCCAGTCCCCCGGTCAGCGTCACGACGTCGCCCGCGCGCAGCACCGTCGCGAGCCGCGCGCCGAGCGCCGCGGTGGCCGCGGCATCCGCCAGCCCTTCCTCGCCGGACCTCATCGCCGCGGCAGGTCGACCGTCACGACGGTCCCGCGCTCGGGCTCGCTTTCCAGCGCGATCGTCCCGCCATGCGCCTCGACGAACTGCTTGGCGAGCGGCAGGCCGAGCCCGAGCGCGCGCTCGCCCGCCGCGGAGATCCCGTCGCCGGCGAAGCGGTCGAAGGCGCGCGCGACCTGCTCGGGGGTCATGCCCGCGCCATTGTCGGTCACCACGATCCGCGCCGCCTTGGCATTGCCGTCGACGACCAGCTGCACGCGGCCGCGATCGGGCGCGGTGCCGATTGCGCGGCGCAGCAGATGCTCGACCACTTCGCGGATGCGCCGCGCGTCGCCGGTCAGCCGCCCGGCCGAGCGCTGGATCTCGACCGCCAGATCGATCTGGTGGCGCTTGGCGGTGGCGCGCAGCGCGTCCGCGGCGGCGCGCGCGATCGCCGCGACGTCGATGTCGGCGCGCTCCAGCGGACGGGCGCCGCTGTCGGTCGAGGTCAGGTCGAGCACGTCGTCGATCAGCAACCCGAGCCGGTCGACCGAATCGAGGATCGCATCGAGATAGGCGATCGCGTCCGGCGACAGGTCGCCCGCATAACCGCCGTGGAGCATCTCCGCGAAGCCGCTGATCGAGGTGAGCGGGGTGCGCAGTTCGTAGCTCATGTTGGCGACGAACGCCGTCTTGACCTGGTCGGCGGCCTCCAGCGCGTCGTTGCGGTCGCGCAGCGCCTGCTCCATCGCGCGGCTGTCGCTGACGTCGAGCATCGTGAACAGCGCGTTGCCGTCCGGCAGCGGGACCGCGGCGAACTCGAACTGGCGCCCGTCGGCGAGCGCGATATGGCCGGCGCGCTGCTGCCGCTCGATCGTCGCCATGCGCACCAGCTCGGCGATCGAGCGCGCGCGGCGCGGGTTCGACAGCTTGGGCGCGACCTTCTCCGCAATCACGTCGACGCGCGGGTGGCCGGTGAGGAATTCCTCCTCCAGATCCCACAGCGCGCGGAAGCGGTTGTTCCACAATTGCAGGCGGCCATCGGTGGAGAAGACACCCAGCGCCTCGAACAGATTGTCGAAGGTCGCGGTGCGCACGCGCAGCAGCGTGTCGCGCGCACTCGCCAGCTGGACCTGCTCGGTCCGGTCCTCGAAGAAGACCATCAACCCGCCATCGGGGATCGGCTGCGCCACGACGCGCAGGTGCGTGCCGCCGGGCAGGTGCCAGTTCTCCTCGATCGCGCTGTCGGCGCCGACGAACCAGCCGCGCCGCTCCGCCTTCCAGCCCGGGAAGTCGCGCACCTCCGGCACGCGATTGGCCTCGCGCATCCGCTCCAGCACGCGGTCGAACTCCGGCCGGTCGGCCAGCCATTCGAGCCGCATCGCGAACATGCGCCGGAACGGCTGGTTGCAGAAGACCAGGCTGCGGTCGCGCCCGAACTGCGCCACGCCCGCCGACAGCCGGTCGAGCATCGCGCGCTGCGCATCGGCGAACCGGCGCTCGCGCGCGTGGCTCTGCTCCAGCTCCTCGATATCGATCGCATAGCCCGCGACCCCGCCGACCGGCAGCGGCACGTCATGGATGCGCAGCGAGCGGCGCGCGCCGCCGATCGTCGCGGGCAGCACGCGCTCCTGCGGGCGCCCGGCATCGCGCGCCGCCGCCGCGCCCGCAGTCGGGCTCACCTGCCCCGATCCGTCGACCAGCTCCAGCCCGCGCCCGACCACGTCAGCGGCGTCGACGCCCTCGACGGCGGTCACATAGGCCGAGTTGACCATCGCCAGCTGGAGATCGTGGTCGCGATACCACATCGGCAGCGGCGCGGCCTCGACCAGTCCGGTCAGCGCGTCGAACGCGTCGGACAGGTCGTGACATTCGGCCCGCAACCGCCGCATCTCGCCCTCGCTGGCGGTCGAATCGTAGAACCACAGGATCACCGCATCGCCGCGCCGGTCGCCCTGCACGGTCAGCGTCCGCCCGCCATCCCGCGCGTGGAGGGTGTGGGTGAACGGGCGCGCCGAGCGCTGGCAGCCGAGCACGCCGTGCGACAGCGCCTGCGCCTCGCTGGCATGCAGCCCCCAGCCGGCGGCCTCCACCTCCTGAAGCCAGGCGGGGATGTCGCTGAACCCCAGCCAGTCGGCGACGCGCCGCGCCATCTCCACCCGGCCATCGGGCAGCACCACCATCGGCTGCATCGGCGCGGCGTTCAGCAGCGTCTCGATCGTCTCGCGCTCACGCACCGCGTCGGCCGCGCCGGCGCGTGCGCGCAGCCCCAGCGCGATCAGCACCACCCCTGCCAGCACGAGCAGCAGCACCACCGCGCCGACCGCGACCGCGATGACCGGCGGGACGGGATTCATCGAAGGTGCGGGTTCCGCGGCATAACTGCCTGTCTAGGAGCGGCACGGCGCAGCGGCAAGCGGCGCCGCCGGCCGGCACGAAAAAGGGCGAGGCCAGCGGCCCCGCCCTTCCGTGGTCACGAGCGCAGCGTCGCGATCAGTAGCGGTAGTGATCCGGCTTGAACGGCCCTTCGACCGGCACGCCGATGTACTTGGCCTGCTTCTCCGACAGCTTCGACAGCTGGACGCCCAGCTTCTCGAGGTGCAGCGCCGCGACCTTTTCGTCGAGGTGCTTGGGCAGGACGTACACTTCGTTCTTGTAGTTCTCGGACTTGGTCCACAGCTCGATCTGCGCCAGCGTCTGGTTGGTGAACGACGCCGACATCACGAACGACGGGTGGCCGGTCGCGCAGCCCAGGTTCACCAGCCGGCCCTTGGCGAGGATGATGATCTGCTTTCCGTCCGGGAACTTCACCAGGTCGGTGCCCGGCTTCACTTCGGTCCAGTCATAATTGCTGAGCGCGGCGATCTGGATCTCGCTGTCGAAGTGGCCGATGTTGCAGACGATCGACATCGGCTTCATCGCCTTCATGTGATCGGCGGTGATGACGTCGGCGTTGCCGGTGGCGGTGCAGAAGATGTCCGCACGCTTCACCGCCTCGTCCATCGTGACGACCTCGAAGCCCTCCATCGCCGCCTGCAAGGCGCAGATCGGATCGATCTCGGTCACCAGCACGCGCGCGCCGCCGTTGCGCAGCGACTGCGCCGACCCCTTGCCGACGTCGCCGAAGCCCGCGACGCACGCGACCTTGCCGGCCAGCATCACGTCGGTGGCGCGACGGATCGCGTCGACCAGCGATTCCTTGCAGCCGTAGAGATTGTCGAACTTCGACTTCGTCACCGAGTCGTTGACGTTGATCGCGGGGAACGGCAGCTCGCCCTTCTTCGCAATCTCGTACAGGCGGTGGACGCCGGTGGTGGTCTCTTCCGACACGCCCTTCAGGTTCTTGACCGTCTGCGTCAGATAGCCGGGGTACTTGGCGATGAACGCCTTGACCGAACGCTGGAACTCGACCTCTTCCTCATTCTCGGGTTCGCCGAAGGTCGCGCCGGCTTCCAGCTTCGCGCCCCACAGCGCGAACATGGTCGCGTCGCCGCCGTCGTCGAGGATGATGTTGGCGGTCGTCCCGTCGGTGTCGGCACCCCAGTTGAAGATGTCGCCGACATAGTCCCAATATTCGGCGAGCGACTCGCCCTTCACCGCGAACACCGGGATCCCCGCCGCCGCGATCGCCGCCGCGGCGTGATCCTGCGTCGAGAAGATGTTGCAGGTCGCCCAGCGCACGTCCGCGCCCAGCGCGACCAGGGTCTCGATCAGCACCGCGGTCTGGATCGTCATGTGGAGCGAGCCGGTGATGCGCGCGCCCTTCAGCGGCTGCGATGCGCCATACTCGTCGCGCAGCGCCATCAGGCCGGGCATTTCGGTTTCGGCGATGTTGATCTCGGCGCGGCCGAAATCGGCGAGGCCGATGTCCTTGATGACGTAATCGTTCTTCGCAAGCACGCTCTTGTCGCTCAGGGGGGCGGTAGCCACGGCGTTGTCTCCACTCAGATGAGGCCGACCAAGGCACGCACGCGCACCGATCGGCATCCGCGCGCCTTAGCGGCGATGGCGCTGCGGATCAAATATAAAGGTATCTTTATATGTGATGGACGATGCCTGTTATCCGTTTCCACCTCCGTCATTCCCGCCTGCGCGGGAATGATGGGGCCATATTCTCAGCTGTGCCCGCTCTGGCTCGACAGCAGCCGCGGGTCGACGCCGGCCGCGACGAAGCCGCGGGTCCAGCGTTCCTCGACGGGCGTGTCGAAGAGCATGTCGGTGTCGTCGCGGACGTTCAACCAGCCGTGGCGCGTCAGCTCCGCCTCCAGCTGCCCCGGCCCCCAGCCGGCATAGCCGAGCGCCACCAGCCAGTGCGTCGGCCCGGTGCCCGCCGCGATCGCGCGCAGCACGTCGAGCGTGCCCGACAGTCGCCAGCGCCCCGCGACGTCGAGCGTGTCCTGCCCGCCCCAGTCCGCCGAATGGAGCACGAAGCCGCGCCGCGGCTCGACCGGGCCGCCGAAATGCACCGGGGCATCGGGCGCGACGCCGGGCGCGATCTCGAGCTGCTCCAAGACCTCGTGCAGCCCGAGGCCATTGACGACCGCGCCGATCCCGACCCCCAGCGCGCCCTGGTCGTCGTGGCTGCACATCGCGATCACCGAATGGTCGAACCGCGCGTCGCCGATGCCGGGCATCGCCAGCAGGAACTGGCCGGTCAGAAAGGTCGCTTGCTCCATTTCCCCGATCTAGGCGTTCGGCGCGCGCTTGCCAAAGCTTGAAATGACCTGCCCGACCGGCCATCGATCGGCGCAAGGCTCAACAGGAGAGACTGTAATGACCATCGGTATCGGCGATCCCCTTCCGTCCGTGCAGATCACGCGGCTGACCGCCGACGGGCGCGAGCCGGTCGACACCGCCGAATATTTCAAGGGCCGCCGCGTCGCGCTGTTCGCGGTGCCGGGCGCCTATACCCCGACCTGTTCGGCCAAGCACCTGCCCGGCTTCGTCGAAAAGGCCGATGCGCTGAAGGCCAGGGGCGTCGACGAGATCGCCTGCACCTCCGTCAACGATCCGTTCGTGCTGGAGGCATGGGCCAAGGCGAACGACGCGCAAGGGATCACGATGCTGGCGGACGGCAATGCCGACTTCGCGACCGCGCTGGGGCTCGACATGGACGGCAGCAAGTTCGGCATGGGCCGCCGCAGCCAGCGCTATGCGATGATCGTCGACGACGGCAAGGTCGCGGCGCTGCACGTCGAGGCGCCGGGCGAGTTCCGCGTCAGCTCCGCCGACCATCTGCTCGAAACCCTCTGAGACGTCACCGCCCCGCCCGTCGCCACCCGGCGGCGGGGCGACTTGCCGCGGTCATACGGACTATGTAACCGTCCGACATGACAGCAAACGATCTCGTCCGGGAACTCGACCGGCTCTACACCGCCTCCGTCGAACGACTGAAGGCAGCGATCAGCGCCTATATCGCCGACGGCAGCGTGCCCGACCGCGCCGCGCGCAGCGACGGCTCCTTCGCCTATCCCGAGATCCGGCTGCGCTTCGCGGGCGGCGACGGCCGGCCGACCCCGTTGCGGTCGTTCGGGCGGCTGGTCAGCCCCGGCGACTATCGCATCAGCGTGACCAAGCCGGCGGTGTTCGCCGACTATCTGATCGAGCAGCTGACGCTGCTGATCGAGGATTACGACGTCACCGTCGATGCGGTGCCGGGGACGCAGGAGATCCCCTATCCCTACGTGATCGACGCCAGCCACGCACTGAGCCTCGATGCGACCTCCGCGGTTGAACTGGCGCGCTATTTCCCTACCACCGAGCTGGCGTTCATCGGCGACGAGATCGCCGACGGGCTGTGGGCGTCGATCGACGGCACGCGGCCGCTGGCACTGTTCGACGGCCTGCGCACCGACTTCAGCCTGGCGCGGCTGCGGCACTATACCGGCACGCCGCCCGAGCACGTCCAGCGCTACGTGCTGTTCACCAACTACCACCGCTATGTCGACGAATTCGTCCGCTGGGGCGCGCAGCAGGTGAGCGAGGGCGGACGCTTCACCGCGCTGTCGGGGCCGGGCGGCGTGCTGTTCACGCCGGGCGACGATCCCGCGATGCTGGACGACAGCGCGTGGCGGCGGTTGCAGATGCCCGCCTATCACCTGATGGCCGACGATCGCACGGGCATCACGCTGGTCAACATCGGCGTCGGGCCGTCGAACGCCAAGACGATCTGCGACCACCTGGCGGTGATGCGGCCCGAGGCGTGGGTGATGATCGGGCATTGCGGCGGCTTGCGGCCGTCGCAGCGGATCGGCGACTACGTCCTCGCTCACGCCTATCTGCGCGACGACCATGTGCTGGACGACATGCTGCCGCCGGAGATCCCGGTGCCCGCGATCGCCGAGGTGCAGCAGGCGCTGGCGCGCGCGGCCGAAACGGTGTCGGGGCAATCGGGGGACGAGCTGAAGCGACGGCTGCGCACCGGCACGATCGTGACCACCGACGATCGCAACTGGGAGTTGCGGTACGCGCGCTCGGCCCTGCGCTTCTCGCTGAGCCGCGCGGTGGCGATCGACATGGAATCGGCGACGATCGCGGCGCAGGGCTATCGCTTCCGCGTGCCCTACGGCACGTTGCTGTGCGTCTCGGACAAGCCGCTGCACGGCGAATTGAAGCTGCCGGGGCAGGCGAACCGCTTCTACGAGCGCGCGATCAGCGAGCATATGCGGATCGGGATCGAGACCTGCGAGGAGCTGCGGCGCGAGGGCGCGAAGCTGCACAGTCGCAAGCTGCGCGCGTTCAACGAGCCGCCGTTCCGCTAAACCCCGGAAAGCGAACATTGGAAACACGGGCGCGCCCGTGCGTTGCGGCTGCGAAATCATCGACAAGGGAGCTGTTCATGGCCGACGATTCCAGCGAAACCCCGGCCCCGGCCGCCGCGACGCCGTCCACCCCGCGCCGCCGCGCGCCGCGCAAGGCCGCGGCACCCAAGGCCGCGTCGCCGCGCGCGACGAAGAAGGCGAGCAAGCCCGCCGATGCGGGCGCGCCGCCCGCGAAGAAGCCGGCGGCCAAGCGCACGCGGACCACGCCGGCCAAGTCGCGGTCGACCGCGCGCAAGCCGGCGTCGCGCGGCGAGGCGGCGATCGAGAAGGTCGGCGGCAAATGGGGTGCGGCGGCGATCGCGGGCGGAGTCGCGGCGATCGGCGCGGCGGCGACCGCGGCACTGCTGACGCTGCGCGGATCGACACCGAAGGCGCCGCGGCTCCCTGCGCCGGAGGACAAGAAGCCGGCCAAGGCGCACCAGCCGGACGGCACCGACTCGTCCAAGTCGTTCGAGGCCGGGATCGCGGACGAGAATACGGTGCCCGAAAAGGCGTCACCCGATATGTTGCCCCGGCGCACTGCCGGGGCAAACACGGTGGCGACGTTCCTAGATCGCTGACCCCGGCGCTGTTTATCGCGCCAGGAAGTCGGCGATCGCCTGCCCGAGCTCGGGCTTGGTGACCGCGCTCATGTGGTTGCCGGGCACCTCGACGAAGCGCGTCTGCGGGAGTGCGTCGGCGAGTGCGGGGGCGGAGCCGTTGTCGTCGTCGTCCTTGCCGCAGACGACCAGCACCGGCTGCGCGATCGTGTCGAGCACCGCCGCCGGCGTGCCGACGAACGTGTCGATGATGCCGAGCAGCGCGACGGGGTCGCCGCCGGTGGTCTTCAGGAACGCCTCCGCCATCCATTCGGGGCTGCCGCGTTGGTGTTTCCCGAGGTTCGTCAGGATGTTGCGGAAGTGGCCGGCGCGGCGGTCGGCGCGGGTGATGCCGTCGAGCCCCATGCCGGACAGCACCACGCGCCGCGGGGTCGCGCCGGTCGCCAGCATCCGCACCGTGGTGCGCGCACCCAGCGAATATCCGCCGAGATCATAATCGCCCAGACCGAGATGCTCGACCAGCGCATGACCGTCGCGTGCCAAGGCGTCGGGCGGATAGGCGGCGGAATCGTGCGGGCGCGCGCTGTCGCCGTGCGCGCGCAGATCGGGCATGATGACGCGAAAGCCGGCGGCCGCGATCGCGGCGGCATGGCCGTATTTGAGCCAGTTGGTCTGCGCATCGGAGAAGAAGCCGTGGATCAGCACGACGGGGCGCCCCTCCCCCAGCTCGCGCCACGCGATCCGCTGTCCGTCGAAACTATCGAAATACCGGGTGTCAGTCGGGGACATTGCCACGCGTTTCCATCCACTTCTTTGCGATGTTCGGAAGATCCCCGGTGCGCTTTTCGGGGAGATCGACCCCTTCGCTCCACGCGCGGTGGCGGCTTTCGACGCCGAAATGACCGGTCGGGCGCAACCGGTGCGCTTCATCGAAGCTGCCGACCGTCAGATCGAGCTGGTCCGACCCGTGCCCTTCGTAGGTCAGCGGCGTGCCGCATTCGCGGCAGAAGCCGCGCACCGCGATCTCGGACGAGGCATAACGATCCGGCTCGCGCGTCACCCACGTGACCGCGGCCCTCGGCACCTGTTTCAGCGCCGCGAACACCCCGCCGGTGGCGCGCTGGCACATGCGGCAGTGACAGAGATAGGCGTCGTCGTCCGCCACCTCGACGCTGTAGCGCACGCTGCCGCACTGGCAGCCTCCGGTCATCGTGCGGCCCATGGCCGCCGGTGTAACGGCACGGCGCCCGCGCGTCCATCGCGGTCCGCGCTGCATTGCAGCACATCGCAGCGCCCGCTACGGGCCGGGCGTGAACGCCGACGAACCCCTGCCCCATTCCGCGATCGAGGACGCCTATGCGCTGACGCTCGGCTGCATCCTGGTCGTGCTCGGCCTGGCGCTGTTGCATGCCGCGGGGCTGGTGACCGGCGGCACGGCGGGGATCGCGCTGCTGATCTCCTATGCGGTGCCGCTGCCGACGGGGGTGCTGTTCACGTTGATCAACCTGCCGTTCATGTGGCTGGCGTGGAAGGCGATGGGGCGGCGCTTCACGCTGCGCACGGTCGCGGTCGGCGTGGGCGTGGCGGCGCTGGGGACGTGGACGCGGCTAGGCCTGTCGATCGCGCATATCGATCCGTCGTTCGCGGCGCTGGCGGGCGGATCGGTGATCGGGTTCGGCGCGCTGGCGCTGGCGCGACATCATGCCGGGATCGGCGGGACGGGCGTCGTCACCTTGTGGTTGCAGAAGACGCGCGGGTGGAACGCGGGCCGCACGCAGATGGCGATCGACGCACTGATCCTGCTGACCGCGCTCGCCTTCCTGCCGGCCGAGCGGGTCGGGTGGTCGGCGGTGTCCTCGGCGGCGATCAGCGGGATATTGATCGCGTGGCACCGGCCGGGGCGATATCGGGGGTATTAACCCCTTAACAGCCGTCATCCCCGCGCAGGCGGGGATCCAGAACCTCTGACGTTTCGCCTCTTACGAGGACCTGCCGGTCTGGATTCCCGCCTGCGCGGGAATGACGGCTTCGGCCGGGGTGACAGGAACGGCAGCGGTTAATCCGCGGTCAGCACCGCCTGGAAATCTTCCTCGCCGGTTTCGTCGGCTTTTTTCAGGTGGCGGCGGCCGAGCAGCTCCGCGATCTGGACGGCGTTGAGCGCAGCGCCCTTGCGGAGGTTGTCGCTGACGCACCACAAGGCCAGGCCGTTGTCGACGGTCGAGTCCTCGCGCACGCGGCTGACGTAAGTCGCATCGTCGCCGGCGCTTTCGATCGGCGTGACGTAGCCGCCGTCCTCGCGCTTGTCGACGAGCATGACGCCGGGCGCCTCGCGCAGGATGTTCTGCGCGTCCTCGGCCGACAGCTCGTTCTCGAACTCGATGTTCAGCGCCTCGGAATGGCCGACGAAGACGGGCACGCGGACGCAGGTGGCGACGACCTTGATCTTGGGATCGAGGATCTTCTTGGTCTCCACGACCATCTTCCACTCTTCCTTCGTCGAACCGTCGTCGAGGAAGCTGTCGATGTGCGGGATGACGTTGAAGGCGATCTGCTTGGTGAACTTCTTCGGTTCGGCGGGATCGCCGACGAAGATGTTGCGGCTCTGCTCGAACAGCTCGTCCATGCCGATCTTGCCCGCGCCCGACACCGATTGGTAGGTCGCGACGACGACGCGCTTGATCGTCGCGGCGTCGTGCAGCGGCTTGAGAGCGACGACCATCTGCGCGGTCGAGCAGTTCGGATTGGCGATGATGTTCTTCGCCTTGTAGCCGTCGATCGCGGCGGCGTTCACCTCCGGCACGATCAGCGGCACGTCCGGGTCCATGCGGTAGAGCGACGAATTGTCGATCACGGTGCAGCCGGCGGCGGCGAACTTCGGCGCGTAGACCGCGGTCGCCTCGCTGCCGATCGCGAACAGCGCGATGTCCCAGCCGGCGGGATCGAAATGCTCGATGTTCTGGACCTTCAGCATCCGGCCGGTGTCGCCATATTCGATCTGGTCGCCGACCGACCGCGACGAGGCCAGCACCGCGATCTCGTCGGCCGGAAACTGCCGCTCGGCGAGGATGTTGACCATCTCGCGCCCGACATTGCCCGTGGCCCCTGCCACCACCACCCGGTACCCCATATCCGTCCTTCCACGCGCCGACTTTGCCCGACGCTATCGTTTCGTGTCGCGGATGCGCCGTAGCGCCGCAATTTCCGGAAAGCCAGCAAGCTCTACTTGGGGCCGGCACCGACATGCTGTTCGAGGAAGCGCTCGATCGTGGTCCAGACGTGGATGTCACGGACCGCCGAATGGGTCTTGCCGGGGTAGAACATCATGTCGAACGGCATGTCGGCCGCCTGCAACGCCGAAGCGACCTTCGTCGAATTGTCGAGGAAGACATTGTCGTCGGCCATGCCGTGCATCAGCAGCAGCGGGGTGGTGATCTTCCGGGGATCGATCACCGCGCGCGAGGCGTCGTAGGCGATGCCGTCAACGCGCGGGTCGCCCATGTAGCGCTCCGTGTAGTGCGTGTCGTAGAGATGCCAGTCGCTGACAGGTGCGCCCGAGATCGCGGCGGCATAGAGGCTCTGGTCGGCTTCGGCCATCTTGAGCGACATATAGCCGCCGTAGGACCAGCCATAGGTGGCGATGCGCGCCGGATCGACGAAGGCGAGCGTCTTCAGGTACGCGGCGCCCTTGCGCTGGTCGTCGACCTCGACCGTGCCCATCGCGTGCCAGATCGCGCTTTCGAAATCGACGCCGCGGTTCGGCGAGCCGCGATTGTCGAGTTCGAAATAGATCCAGCCCTTGGACACCAGATGCTGGATCAGCGGGTTCTTCCAGTTGCGCACGACGCCCTGCGCACCGGGTCCGCCGTAATGCTGGAAGAACACCGGGTAGCGCTTTCCGGGTTCGAGCGCGGGGGTGACCATCTGCCAGTAGAGGTCGGTCTTGCCGTCCGCGGCCTTGATCGTGCCGAACTGCACCGGCCGGTGGGCGGCGAGATAGGGAGCGTAGGGGTGCGTGCCCTCGACGCGGTTCTCGTTGATCCATTGCAGCCGCTTGCCGGTCGCGTTGGCCAGATAGGTCTGCGGCGGCTGGTCCGGGTTGGAACGGGTGACGAGGAAGCGCTTTGCCGCGCCATCGGCGGTGACGCTGTTGTTCCAGCCACGCTCGGTCAGGCGCGTTACGCCTAAGCCCTTCAGGTCGAGCGCGTAGAGGTGCTGTTCGAGGACGTTGTCCTTGTTGGCCGTGAAATACACGCGGCCCTTCGGCTCGTCGACCGCGACGAGGCCGGTGACGACCCAGTCGCCCTTGGTCAGTTGCGTCCAGCGGCCGTTCTTCAGGCGCCAGAGATGCGCGTAGCCGTCGCGCTCCGACCGCCACAACAGGCTGCCGTCCTCCATCGCGCGGTAGCTGTCGCTGAGGTTGATCCAGCTTTTCGCGCGTGCCTTCTCGGTGAAGAGGATGGTCGACTTGCCGGTGGCGGGATCGACGCGCAGCACGTCGAGCGTCGTCTGCGCGCGGTTCTCGCGCTGGACGAGCAAGGCCGAGCCGTCCGGCAGCCAGTCGACGCGGGCGAGGTAGATGTCGGGATCGGTGCCGAGGTCGACCTTCACCTTGCCGGAGCCATCGGCGCGCAGGATGTAGAGGTCGACGAGCACGTTGGGGGTACCGGCCGCCGGATAGCGCTGTTCGTAGATACTGGTGCCGGTCGCGCCGATCGAGGCGCGGGTGAAGACCTTTACCGGGGCTTCGTCGAAGCGCTCCACCGCGAGGTAGCGGTCGTCGGGGCTCCACCAATAGCCGTCGGTGCGGTGCATTTCCTCCTGCGCGACGAACTCCGCCTCGCCGAAATGGACGGTGCCCTTGCCCTCGGTGGTCAGCGCGCGGGCGGCGCCGCCGCCGAGCGGCTGGACCCAGACGTTCTGGTCGCGCACGTAGCTGACGAACGCGCCGCGCGGGCTGACGTTGGCATTGAGCACGCCGCCGGGCACGTCGGTGATGCGACGCACTTGCCCGTCGACACCGGCGAGGTACAGATTGCCCTCGATCGGGACCAGCAGGCTGCGCCCGTCGGCGGCCCAGTCATAGGCGACGATGCCCTTGAGCGCGCCGATGCGGGCGCGTTCGCGCTGCATCTTCTCGGCCTCCGACAATTCGGCGCCGGTGCCGATCTTCAGACTGTCGACCAGCATCCGCTCCGCGCCCGTCGCGGTATCGCGCGCCCACAGGTCGAGCCGGTCCTTGTCGTCGGGGCGCGGGCGCAGGAAGGTGAGCAGCGCGCCGTCGGGCGAGAGCTTCAGCGCGCGCGGTTGCGGCCCGGCGAGGTCGGGGGCGGCGAAGACGCGCTGGAGGGTCAGTGGGGCCGCGTTCTGCGCTTTCGTCTGCGCTTGCGTTTGCGCGTCAGCCACGGCCGAAAACCCCGTCGTCGCCAATGCCGCGGCGATAAACCATTTGTGCATCCAGACCCTCCGTCACGTGCCCGCTGGTGGCAAAGATCGTGGGCTGGGAACAGCGGTATTTTGTCGCTTTCTCTACCAACACCACCTCCGTTCGCCCTGAGCTTGTCGAAGGGCGTGTCCCGGGACACGTGCTTCGACAGGCTCAGCACGAACGGTGTGGGCGCCGACGGCGACCGATCTTACCTGGGCGCGCTCATCGAGAAGGGCGCGTCGGCGGGGCGTGCGCCCCAGCTCTTGTTGGGCGTCGGCCCCATCACGAACCGAAGCGTGCCGCCGGCCTGTAGCGCCTCACGCGACAGCCAGGGCTTTTCGTGGGCGACACCGTTCAGCGTAGCGGATTGGATATAGACGTTGTCGGCACCGTTGTTCTCGGCCTCGATCGTCAGCAGCTTGCCGCCGGGCATCGTCACGCGGACGGTGCGGAACAGCGGGCTGCCGATCGCATATTGGCCGACGGTAGGGGTGACCGGGTAGAAGCCGAGCGCGGAGAAGACGTACCAGGCGGAGGTCTGGCCGTTGTCCTCGTCGCCGGGATAGCCGTCCGGCGCGGCGGCGTAGAGCTTGCGCATCACCTCGCGCGCATGGAATTGCGCCTTCCACGGCGCGCCGGTCCAGTCGTAGAGGTAGATCATGTGCTGGATCGGCTGATTGCCGTGCGCGTACTGGCCCATGTCGACGATCTGCATCTCGCGGATCTCGTGGATGACCTGCCCGTAATAGCTGTCGTCGAAGATCGGCGGGGTGGAGAAGACCGAGTCGAGGCGCGCCACGAACTTGTCGCGGCCGCCCATCAGGTCGATCAGCCCGGCCACGTCCTGCATCACCGACCAGCTGTAATGGACCGAATTGCCCTCGGTGAAGGCGTCGCCCCATTTGTAGGGGTTGAACGGCGTCGACCATGAGCCGTCGCGGTTGCGGCCGCGCATCCAGCCGCTCTGCGTGTCGAACAGCTTGCGGTAGTTCTGTCCTCGCGCGGCATATTTCTTCGCGTCATCGCGCTTGCCGAGCGCGGCGGCGAGGCGCGACAGCGAGAAGTCGGCGGTGGCATATTCGAGCGTGCGCGCGGCATTTTCGTTGATGCCGACGTCATAGGGAACGTAGCCGAGTTGATTGTACAGCTCGACGCCCTCGCGGCCGACCGCGGTGAGGACCTTGCCCTTGGCGTCGCGGGGGCGGCCTTGCGAGGTGGTCGCGTTCTTGACCATCGCTTCGTAGAGCGTGGCGACGTCGAAGCCGCGTACGCCGTTCAGATACGCGTCGGCGATCAGGTTCGCCGAGTTCGAGCCGATCATCACGTTGCGGTGGCCGGGGCTCGCCCATTCGGGAAGCCAGCCGGATTCCTTGTAGGTGTTGACGAGGCCCTGCATGATCTCGCCGTCGCGCTCCGGGTACATCAGCGCGAAGAACGGGAAGACCGCGCGCCACGTGTCCCAGAAGCCGTTGTCGGTGTAGAGCGGGCCGGGGTGCACCCGGCCGTCATAGGGGCTGTAGTGGACTTGGCTCCCGCGGGCATCGACTTCGTGGAAGGCGCGCGGAAATTGCAGCATCCGCCACAGCGCCGAGTAGAAGGTGCGGCGGTTGTCGAGGCTGGGGTCGTCGACCGCGATGCGGTTCAGCTCGCGCGACCATGCCGCCTTCGCCTTGGCCTGCGTCGTGGCGAAGGTGTCGCGGCCGATCTCGCGATCGAGGTTCAGCTGTGCCTGTTCGGCGCTGATGAACGAGGAGGCGACGCGGATGCCGACCTGCTCGCCGGCGCGGGTTTCGAACGACACGACCGCGCCGACATGATCGCCCTCCGCTCGCGTGCCGGTGGTGACTGCCCCTGCCCCGTCGAAGGTACGCGAGACGGTGAAGTCGCGGTCGAACTCGGCGACGAACCAGTTGCGGAAGTTGGCGGGGACGCCGCCGTGGTTGTTGCGGACATAGCCGGTGATGCGGCGCCGCTTCGGGTCGATCGACACCATCGAGCCGCCGGCATAGCCGTCGATGAGGACATGCGCCTGGTCGCTCCGGGGGAAGGTGAAGCGGAAGCTGGCGGCGCGCTCGGTGGGCGCGACCTCGGCGGTGACGTCATAGTCGGCGAGATAGACCTTGTAGCCATAAGCGGTGCTGACCTCCGCCTTGTGGCTGAACCACGAGGCGCGGTCGGCCTCCTTCACCTTCAGCGCGCCGGTCATCGGCAGCAGCGCGAAGGCGGCGTAATCGTTCATCCACGGACTGGGCTGGTGCGTCTGCTTGATGCCGTTCAGCTTGTGCGCGCCGTAGGTGTAGCCCCAGCCGTCGCCCATCTTCCCCGTGACGGGGGTCCACGCGTTCATCCCCCACGGCAGCGCGATCGCCGGATAGGTGTTGCCATAGGACAGTTCGTAGCTGGAATCGGTGCCCATCAGCGGGTTGACGAGGTCGACGCTCGCGGGTCGCGGCTCCTGCGCGGACACGAGCGCGGGGGTGGCGATCATCGTGCCCGCGACCAAGGTGGCGGTCGCCTTGCGCAGCGTGTTGTTCAAGCGGACGTTCCTTTTGGCGGGGCGGGTAAATATTTCGCCGTTCGCCCTGAGGGTGTCGAAGGGCGTGTCCCGGGCACGTGCGTCGACAAGCTCAGCACGAACGGGGTGGGTGTGGCGCTCGGCGCATCACGGCAAGCCGATCGGGCGCGGGGTGGTGACGCCCGTCGTCGTCAGCTTGACGGGTTCGATCGTCCCGTCCCCGGCGAAGTGCAGCGGCTCGATCGCGATCTGGCGGTGTTCGCCCTTTTCGTCGCCGAGCGGGCGGCGGTGGTAGACGATGTACCAGTCGTCGGTGCCCGGCACGTTGACCACGGAATGGTGCCCGGCACCACGCGCCACCTTCATGTCCTGCGCCAGGATCGTGCCGCGTTTCGTGAACGGACCGGTGGGCGACGCGCCGGTGGCATAGGCGACGCGGTAGTCCGGGCCGGTCCAGCTGCCCTCCGACCACATCAGGTAATAGACGCCGCGACGCTTGATGACGAACGATCCCTCGACATAGCCCGGCGGGGTGATCTCCTTGAAGGTGGTGCCGTCCGGGTGGTTCTCCACCGTGCGCAGGTCGGCCGACAGGCGAACGACGTTACAATGCCGCCACCCGCCGTAATAAAGATAGACCTGCCCGTCGTCGTCGCGGAAGACGAACGGGTCGATCGGCTGCGCGCCGTTGTGGAAGGCGCCGATCAGCGGGCGGCCGAGCGCGTCCTTGAAGGGACCGGCGGGGGTGTCGGCGACCGCGAGGCCGATGCCGCCGACTTCCCGGTCGCTCTGGATGTCGTTGGCGCTGAACACGATGTAATATTTGCCGTTCGCCGCGATCGCGGAGGGCGCCCAGATCGCATAAGAGGCCCAGGCGATATTCTCGACGTCGAGGACGCGCGGGTGCCTGGTCCAGTGCACCAGATCGGGCGAGGAAAAAGCGTCGAGGAAGGTCTGCATGGCATAGGACGGGCGCACCATGTGGCGCTTGCGGTCCTCCAGCTGCCGCGCAGTGAAGCGCGACGGCGCGGCCGGGGTCGCAGGATCATCGGAATAGGTGGGGTAGATCCAGTATCTGCCGGCGAAGATGCGGATCTCCGGGTCGGCATACCAGCCGGGCACGATCGGGTTTGCCGCCTGAACCGCCCCGGCCGCCAGCAGCGTGGCGGCGGCGATCAGCCAACGGCGTTTGAAACGTGTCATGCCATCCTCCCGCGAAAAAAGCGGGCGACCGCACCGCGGCCGCCCGGAGGGGGGACTCTTAGAAATCCTACGACCGGCCGGCACGGCCGCGCATCCGCCGCGCGGCGGTGTCGTCGACGAGATACCTGCGCCCGACCGGCGTGGTCGGGGTGGCGAGAGGCGCCGGAAGACGCGCGATCAAGCGGCAGAGCATGACCAACGGAGCGGCGCACTTCGACGATCACGAACGGACACTCGACCTCTCCTCTCACCCCGCCCGCGACCCCCTCGCCGTTCTCCGACATCGATTCACGACCGAGGATGGGCCGTGCGGTCGCGGTGACGGGACGTTTGTCGCAATTACCAAAGCAAATTGTCAATCATTAATCTGATAAATGATCAGCAGAACAAGCAGTTGACTCAGGGGCGCCAGCCCTGCCGCTTCGGTTCAGGCAAAACGGTGCGCGGCCTCCGTGCCGGTCGCCTTCCACAGCGCGCCGGGCTTGGGGAGCAGAAAGTGACTGAACGGCAGGATCGCCGCGCCGACCGCGGGCGCGTCCTCCGATAGCGCGGCGCGCACCACCGGCGCGACCTCCGGCGCGGCGGTCGCCGTGCCGATCCGTTCGTTCGCGCGCGCCGCCAGTTCGTCGAGCAGCGCGGCGGGCAGGCGCCCGCCGATGAGCACCACCGCCGGATCGATCAGACAGTTGATCGCGTCGAGTGGGGTGCACAGGCGCTGCGCCGCCCGGTCGACCCAGCCTGCGATGCTGGCGCGCAGCGCCGGCGAAGGGTCTGCGCGGCCGAGCACCGCATCGAGCGCGAAGCCGTCGCCGCGCAGATGCTCGGCCAGTCCGGAGAGCGACACCAGCCGTTGCACCTGCTCGCGCTGGCCGCTCTCGTCGGGGGCGAGCATGAACCCAAGCTCCCCGCTGCGCCCGTGCGCGCCGCGCGCATAGGCGCCGTCGCTGACGAACCCGCCGCCCAGCCCCGACGACAGCAGGATGTAGAAGAAATTGGCGTGGCGCTGCCCCAGCCCGAGCTGCATCTCGCCCAGGGCGGCGGCGGCGGCGTCGTTCTCGACGAAGACGGGCAGCGCGAACGGCTGCGCGAAGAGCGCGGCCATGTCGGCGCGTTCCCATTCGGCATAGGCGGCCGGGCGGCCGGGCAGGTCGACCGAGCCGAGATCGTCGGGCACCGCGACCCCCAGCCCGACCAGCTGGCCGGCATCGACCCCCGCGCCCTTGAGCATCGTGCGCACCGAGCGGCGATAGAAGCGCTGCACGTCGCCTGGGAGCGCGAAGTCGATGTCCTCCGACCGGCGCGCCAGCGTCTGGCCCGCGAAGTCGACGAGCACCAGCGTGACGTGATCGCGGTCGATGTTGATGCCGATCGCGTAACAGGCATCGCGGCGCACCGTCAGCCGGGTCGGCGGCTGCCCGCGACCGCCGCGCCGCTGCCCGGCCTCCTCGATCAGCCCGTCCTGCAACAACCGGCGGGTGATGTTGGCGATCGCGGGCGCGGTGAGCCCGGTGATCCCGGCCAGTTCGACCCGCGTCAGCTCGCCGCCGACGCGGATCGCATGAAGCGTGACGCGCTGGTTGTGGTCCGCCGCGCGCTCCAGATTGGTGCCCGACAGCCGCTGGCCCTCGCGGCTCACGCGCGTGCCCCCGGCGCCGCGGCCCTGTTGATCGCTGGGATCACCTACCCCTCCCCGTTCCCCAAGTTGAATTACGAAATTTGATGTTTTAATGCCAGCCACTTGGCAAGTACCAAGTACGCCGGGACGACGAGGAGAGCGAGATGCGCAAGGCCCCCGGCAGCAGGATCGCGGTGCTGGCGATGGCCGCCGGCATCGCCGCGTCCGCGTCCGCGCAGGTCGCCGACACGATGGCGGCGGTCGATCCGTTCATCGGCACCGGCGGTGAAGGCCATACCTTTCCGGGCGCGGTGGCGCCGTTCGGGATGGTGCAATTGTCGCCCGACACCGACACCTCGTGCGTGATCCGCGCCTGCTATTCCCACGCCGCGGGTTACCGACACGACGATCCGACGATCGAAGGGTTCAGCCACACGCATTTCTCGGGCGCGGGCCATTCCGATCTGGGCGACGTGCTGGTCATGCCGGTGTCGGGGAAGCGGGTCGCGCTGGACCCCGGCACGGTCGAGACGCCGGGGTATCGCTCGCGCTTCTCGCACGCCAGCGAGCGCGCCGCGCCGGGCTATTATGCGGTCACGCTCGACGGGCCTAAGGTGCGCGCCGAGCTGACCGCCGGCACGCGCGTGGGCGTGCATCGCTATGCCTTTCCGGCCGGCACGGCGGCGCATCTGGTCGTCGACCTGCGGTCGTCGCTCTACAATTATCCGGGCAAGGTGCTGTGGTCGGGGCTGCACCTGCGCCGCGACGGTACGCTGACCGGGTTTCGCGAGACGCGCGGCTGGGCGCCGGGGCGCAAACTGTTCTTCGCGATGCGGTTTTCCGCCGCCCTGACCGGCCACGCCTTGCTCGATCGCGACACGGACGTGGCATACAAGGGCTTCGCGCCGCCGGGGCGTGGGAGCGATGCGCTGGCCGAAAAGCTCGGGCGCGCGCTGGAGGCGCGGCTCGACTTCGGCACGCTCGACCGCCCGCTGGAGGTGAAGGTCGCGCTGTCGGGGGTCGACGAGGCGGGCGCGGTCGCGAATCTGGATGCCGAGCCGGGCGGCTTCGACGCGGTGCGCGCGCGGACGCAAGGCGCATGGCGCGAGGCGCTGGGCGCGGTCGAACTCGATGCGCCGGCGCGCATGAAGACGATCGTCGCCACCGCGCTGTATCACAGCCTGATCGCGCCGAGCATCTGGAGCGATGCCGACGGGCGGTGGCGCGGGCCGGACGATCAGGTGCATCAGGCGCAAGGCTATACGCAGCGGTCGACCTTTTCGCTGTGGGACACGTTCCGCGCCGAGCATCCGCTGCTGACGTTGGTGCAGCCGGAGCGGACGACCAGCGATATCGTCAACTCGCTGCTCGCCAGCCAGCGCTACAGCCCGCACGGCATCCTGCCGGTGTGGCAGTTCGCGGGACGCGAGACGTGGACGATGATCGGCTATCACGCCGTCCCGGTCATCGCCGACGCCTATCTGAAGGGCATACGCGGGTTCGACGCGAACGCCGCGCTGGACGCGATGGTCGCCAGCGCCAGCTATGCGCCTTATGGCGGCCTGGGCGATTACATGCGGCTGGGGTACGTTCCGATCGACCGCGAGCCCGAAGCGGCGTCGAAGACGGTCGAATATGCCTATGACGACTGGACGATCGCGCAGATGGCGCGCGCGCTGGGCCGCGGCGAGATCGCGGCGCGGTTCGACCTGCGCGCCGGAAACTGGCGCAACAGCTTCGATGCGAAGAGCGGCTGGCTGCGCGCGCGCAGGAGCGACGGCACGTATCGCATGCCGTTCGATCCGACCGCGATCAACTACGGCTCGGATTATACCGAGGGCAATGCGTGGCAGTACAGCTGGTTCATGCCGCACGACCAGGCCGGGCTGTTCCGGCTGCTGGGCGGTGACGCCAAGGCGATCAGAAAGCTGGACGCGATGTTCGACTATGACATGTCGACGGTCGACTACAGCCATGCCGAGGATATCGCCGGGCTGATCGGGCAATATATCCACGGCAACGAACCGAGCCACCACGTCGCCTATCTCTATAACTATGCCGGTGCGCCGTGGCGGACGCAGGAGCGGTTGGCGCAGATCGTCGCGAGCCAGTACAAGGCCGCGCCCGACGGATTGAGCGGCAACGACGACCTGGGGCAGATGTCGGCGTGGATGGTCTTCACCGCGCTGGGTTTCTATCCGGTCGCGCCGGGCAGCAACGAATATGTGATCGGGCGGCCGTTCGTCGACCGCGCGCAATTGCGGCTGGGGAACGGGCGCGACTTCACGGTGGTGGCGGACGGGTTGTCGGAGTCGAACCGCTATGTCGGCGCGGTGGCGCTCAACGGCCGCCCGCTGACGCGTACGTTCCTGCGTGATGCCGAAATCCGCGCCGGGGGCACGTTGCGGTTCACGATGACCGACCGGCCCGACACGCGCTGGGGCACGGACGCGGCGGCGCGACCGTTCTCCATATCGACCGCGGCGCGACGCGACCGGCGCGGTTGGTGACGCTGCGGGCGGCTGGGGGTGGTCGCGCAAGACCCCGTCCCCTCCGCCTTCGTGCCGGACCTGTCGACGCTGAGCCACGGCGACAGGTCCTAGAGCCCCAGCAGCCGACGGGCGCTGCCCTGCACATGATCGGCGATCAGGCGGAAGGCCGCGCCCATCGGCGACTGGCGCCGCCATGCGGCCGCGATCGAGCGATGCGCGCGCCAGCCCGCGACCGGCAGCACCTTCAGCCCCGCCGCCCCGCCGATGTCGGAGCGGAGATACAGGCTGGGCAGGAGCGCCAGCCCGAGGCCGCTGGCGACCATCTGATGCAGGCTTTCCAGGCTGGTGCCGTAATAATCCGGCGCTACCGTCATGCCGTAGTGATCGGCGACCTCGCGCGCCTGTCGCGCCAGATGGTGGCGCGGGTCGAGCGTCAGCAGCGCGCTGCCCGCCAGCGTCTCGCGCGTGGCGGGCGCGGCGGCGTCGATCGGATGATCGAGCGCGGCGACCAGATGCAACGGCTCGCGGAACAGCGGCTCGATCGTCAGGTCGTCGCCGGTCATCGGCAGCGGCCCCAGCACGACATCGACGTTGCCGCGCGACAATTCGAGCACCTGCTCTTCCGGAATCCCTTCGCGCACGTGCAAGCGCAGCCGCGGCGCCATGCGGTGCAGCTCGGCGATGATCGGCGACAGCAGGTAGGGGCCGAGCGTGGGGGTGGTGGCCAGCCGCAGCGTGCCGGTCAGCCCGGTCGCGGCACCGGCGGCCAGCGCGGCGATGTCGCTGGCATCGCTGAGCATCCGGCGCGCGGTGATCACGACGCTGCGTCCCAGCGGGGTCAGGATCGCGCCGGTCGCGCTGCGCTCCAGCAGCTTCGCCCCCAGCCGCTCCTCCAGCGCGCGGACCTGCTGGCTGAGCGTCGGCTGCGCCACGTTGGCGGCCCGTGCGGCGAGCGCGAACGATCCGGTGTCCGCGATCGTGACGAGGTATTCGAGCTGGCGGAGCGTTGGCATCATCGATGCTATAGCCAAAATCTATAGTCTTGTCCCGATATTCCGAATGGCGGGGGCGCATCGTTCGCGGTAGCTGTGCGTGACGATAGCGTTTGCAGTGCGTACAACGCCCCGCGAATGATCGCGTGAAATCGGCGGTTTTTCGCCGGAAACGAAGAGATACGAACCGGAAAAAGGGGACGACGTTGGCAGCGGAACGGCTGGGCTTCCGAGATGCGGTCGGTTGGCTGAGGCAGATCATCGGGCCGGATTCGGCCTATGTCCGGCTCGGGATCGTCTATACCGTGGCGATCAGCCTGCTGGCGCTCGCGACGCCGATCTCGGTGCAGTTGCTCATCAACAGCGTCGCCAACACCGCGATGCCCGCGCCGCTGTGGGCGCTGTCGGGCGTGCTGTTGCTGCTGCTGCTGATGGTCGCCGCGCTCAGCGCGCTGCGCGTGTGGATCATGGCCGCGTTCGAGCGGCGGCTGTTCGCGCGCGTCGTCGCCGAGGCGACGCTGCGCGCGGTCCATGCGCAGGACCCGTTCTTCGCCGACGGCAACCGCGGCGACCTGTTCAACCGCTATTTCGACCTGGTGGTCGTCCAGAAATCTGTACCCAGCCTGATAATCGGCGCGTTCACGATCATGCTGCAGGCGGCGATCGGGCTGACGATCACCAGCTTCTACCATCCGGTGTTCCTGGCGTTCAACGCGGTGCTGGTCGCCGCACTGCTGCTGGTGTGGCTGCTGTGGCGGCGCGGGGCGATCAGCGGCGCGGTCGCGCTGAGCCATGCCAAGCACAATGCCGCTCGGTGGCTGGAAAGCGTCGGCGGGTCGAACGGCTTCTACAAGTCGATCCGTCATCTCGATTTCGCGATGGACCGGTCGGAGGAGATGACGGCGGCCTATGTCGGCACGCACAAACGCTATTTCCGCTACCAGTTCGCGCAGACGGTCGCGTTCCTGCTGATCTACGCCTTTGCCAGCGCCGCGCTGCTGCTGCTGGGCGGGATGTTGATCCTGCGCGGGCAATTGTCGCTGGGGCAACTGGTCGCCGCCGAGCTGATCCTGTCGGGCGTCTTCTACGGCATCTCGCAATTCGGCTGGTATCTCGACACCTTCTACGACCTGACCGCGAGCGCGGAGGAGCTGTCGCTGCTCTTCTCGATCCCGCAGGAGCCGCAGATCCGGGGCGACAGCGGGCCGCGCGACGGATCGGTCAAGCTGACCGACGTGGCATTCGACGGCGCGCGCTACGACCTGGCGCTGGCGGCGGGCGAGCAGCTCGTCACCGTCGCCGAGCCCGGCGCCGAGCGGCGGCTGGCGATGCTGCTGAAGCGCCACGCGCTGCCCGAGCGCGGGCTGATCCGGATCGGCGGCGGCGACCTGGGCGCGTTCGACATGTACCACCTGCGCTCCGACGTGACGGTGCTCGATCGCTCGACGATCGTCGAGGTGACGATCCGGGAATACCTCCGGCTCGCCTCGGGCGCGCATGTCGAGGGCGCGATGGAAGCGCTGGCGACGGTCGGGCTGGAGCAACGGCTGGCGAGCCTGCCCAAGGGGCTGGACACGCCGCTGGGATCGACCGGCTATCCGCTGAGCGTGGGCGAGACGATGGCGCTGAAGCTCGCCAATGCGTTGCTGGTGCGTCCCAAGCTGCTGCTGATGGGGCAGTTGTTCGACCTGCTGCCGCCCGAACGGCTGCTGGCGGCGCTGCGCCTGCTGAAGGAGCACGGGACGACCGTGCTGCTGTGTACGGGCCGGCCCGAGGACGTGGTGCTGGACGGTTATCTCCATCTGGGGCTGACCGGCCAGCGGCGCTTCGCGCAGCTCGCCGGGCTTCTCGACGCCTGCGGCCGGGAGGGTGGCGATGTCGCATCAGCCTGAGCATCTCGTGCATTTCCGCACGCTTGCGGCGCTGCGCCCGCCCCGGGTGACGGTCGCGATCGCGTGGATGCTGGTCGTCGGCATGGCGGCGGCGGTGTTCATCCTGTTTTTCGTGCCGTGGCTCCAGACGGCGCAGGGGCGCGGCCAGGTCGTGTCGCTCAATCCCGACGACCGCGCGCAGGAGGTGACCGCGCTGGTGCCCGGCCGCGTGGAGCGCTGGTACGTCCATGACGGCCAGCACGTCCGCCAGGGCGATCCGATCGCGCGGATCATCGACCTCGACCCCAATCTGCTGTCCCGGCTGGCAGCCGAGCGCGCGCAGGTGGAGGCCGAGATCGCGTCGGTGCGCCAGTCGCAGGCGGTCGCCCAGCTCGACGTCAATCGCACGCGGCAGCTGTATGCCGAGGGACTGGCGTCGCGGCGCGACTATGAACAGACGCAGATCAAGGTCACCGATGCCGGCGCGAAGCTGGCGGAATCGCGCGCCAAGCTGAACCGCATCGACGTCCAGCTGAATCGGCAGTCCGCGCAGCTGGTGCGCGCGCCCCGCGAGGGACGGATCCAGAACCTGAACGCGGCGGCGGGCGGCGCCTATGTCTCGGCGGGCACCGCGCTGGCGACGGTGGCGCCCGAGCAGGTCGAGCGCGCGGTCGAACTGCTGATCGACGGTCGCGACGTGCCGCTGCTGCGCCCCGGCCGGCCGGTGCGGCTGGAGTTCGAGGGGTGGCCGGCGATCCAGTTCAGCGGATGGCCCTCGGTCGCCTACGGCTTCTTCGACGGCCGGGTGCGCACGATCGACCCGAATGCCAATGCGCAGGGGCTGTTCCGCATCCTGGTGGAACCGATGCCGGGCAAGCCCGCGTGGCCGGGGCGGCGCTTCGTCCGGCTGGGCGGCAAGGTGTATGGCTGGGTTCAGGGCGAGACCGTGACGGTCGGCTACGAACTGTGGCGCCAGCTCAACGACTTCCCGCTGGAATTCGGCCAGACCACCGCCGACAGGCAGGACGGTGGCGGCAAGGAGGACGCAGGCAAGGAAGACGACCGGAAGGTCGCGACGAAAGCGGGCAAGCCGAAATGATCCGAGGGTTCCTGCTCCTGAGCGCGGCCGTGGTCGCGCCGCTGGCTCCCGCCCCGCTGGCGGCGCAGCGTATCCGCGCGAACCCGCCGCCCGCGCCCGCCCCTGCCCCGACCGCCGCGCCGCTGACGCTCGACGAGGTGCTGCGCGCCTCCGCGCGCGCCGCGCCGCAGATCGTCGAGGCGCTGGCGAGGATCCGCGCCGCGGAGGGCCGCGCGATCACCGCGGCGGGCGCGTTCGACACGGTGTTCGAGGCGGACGGCAAGTCGCGCGCGCTCGGCTATTACGACGGCACCGTCGCCTCGGCGCGCGCCACCCGGCCGCTGGGCGACAACGGCGGCTATGTCTACGGCGGCTACCGGGTCAGCCGCGGCGGCTTCCCGATCTACGAGGACGAGAATTACACCAATCGCGCCGGCGAGGTGAAGGTCGGCGCGCTCTATGCGCTGCTGCGCGACCGGCTGATCGACGAGCGGCGGACCCGGCGGACACTGGCATCGGGCGACATCGACATCGCGCAGTTCGAGCGCGAGGCGGTGGCGATCGGGGTGCAGCGACGCGCGATCGACGCCTATCAGAACTGGGTCGCGGCCGGATTGCGGCTGCGCGCCTACCGCGACCTGCTGGCGCTGTCCGAAAGCCGCCGCGGCGGGATCGCCCGGCAGGTCGAGCTGGGCGCGCGGCCCGACATCCTGCTGGCGGAGAACGACCAGAATCTCGTCCGCCGCCGCGCGCTGGTGGTGCGCGCCGAGGGCGATTTCCAGACCGCGGCCAATGCGCTGTCGCTTTATTATCGCGACGCGAACGGCGAGCCGGTGCTGGTCGCGCCCGAGCGGCTGCCGCGCGATGCCGATGCGCTGGCCGGGGTCGCGGCGATCGCGCGCGGCGATTTCGCGGCCCGGCGCCCCGACCTGCAGGTGCTGCTGGCCAAGATCGATCAGGGATCGGCGAAGCTGGCGCTGGCGCAGAACGACCTGCGACCGCGGCTCGACCTGCGCGGCGAGGTCGGCAAGGACGTCGGCGCGGTCGGGCTGGGCGGGCCGTCGCGCACCCCGTTGGAGGCGGCGATCGGCTTCCGCTTTTCCATGCCGCTCCAGAACCGCGCGGCGAAGGGCAAGATCGTCGAGGCGCGCGCGGAGATCGACGCGCTAGCGGCGCGCGGTCGCTTCCTGCGCGACCAGATCGCGGTCGAGGTTGAGGGAATCACGATCGGCGTCGGCGCGGCCGAGCGGCTGGCGGCGATCGCGGAGCAGGAGCGCGCGCTGGCCGAACGGCTGGCGGTGGCGGAGCGGCGTCGGTTCGAGCTGGGATCGAGCGACTTCTTCCTCGTCAACCAGCGCGAGGAGACCGCCAATGACGCACGTGTGCGCCTGATCGACGCGCAGGCGCGGATCGCGGCGGCGCGCGCGGAACTGGCCGCGGCGACGGCGGATCGGGCGGCGTTGGGGCTGGAGTTATAGCGCGGCCTCGGAGGCCGTCTCCCCTTACTCCGGAGGAGAGGGGGTGTCGTCCATCATCTCCTTGAGCGGCACGGCCGTATCCGCAAGCAGCTCGGGAGCGATCGTCGCGCCGCGCAGGACCAGCGCGCGACCCTGCACATAGTCGCGGGTGGCGTTGACGCAGTCGAGCGCGATGACGCGGCCGTGTTTCAGATAGATCAGCGAGAAACTGCGCGTCGACGGATCGCCGCGCATCACGGCGTGGTCGTGCCCGGTCGACAGGCCGACGGTCTGGAGCTTCAGGTCGTACTGGTTCGACCAGAACCACGGCACCGCGTGATATGGCTCCTCAGTGCCGGTCAGCGCCCTGGCGACGGTGGCGGCCTGGTCGTTGGCGTTCTGCACCGATTCGACGCGGATCTGCGCGCCACCCGCGAAGGGGTTGGCGTGCAGCGCGGCGTCGCCGATCGCGTAGACGTCGGGCAGCGAGGTGCGGCACAGCGGGTCGACCGCCACGCCGTTGCCGCCCGCCGCGCCGGCGGCGAGCAGCGGCGCGACCGCGGGCACGATCCCGATCCCGACGATCACCAGGTCGGCGGGCACGACCTCGCCCGTGGCGATGCGCACGCCGGTGACGCGCCCGCCCGCCCCGAGCACGCACGCGACCTGCGTTTCCAGCCGCACGTCGACGCCGCGTGCGCGGTGCTCGGCCTCGTAGAAGCGCGACAGCGACGCGCCGGCGACGCGCGCCAGCACGCGGGGCAACGCCTCCAGCACGGTCACCTGCTTGCCGAGCTTGGTCAGGACGGCCGCAGCCTCCAGCCCGATATAGCCGCCGCCGATCACCACCACGCGGGTGGTCGCGGGCAGTTCGGCCATCAGGCGGTCCACGTCGGCGCGGGTGCGCACGCCGTGCACCCCGGCGAGGTCGTGCCCGTCGCAGCTCAGCCGGCGCGGAGCGCCGCCGGTGGCCCAGATCAGCGTGTCATAGCCGAGGGTGCCGCCCGTCGCGGTGGTCACGCGATGCGCGGCGGGGTCGACCGCGACGATGCGGGTCGACAGCGCCGGGTCGATCGCCTTGTCAGCCCAGAAGGTCGGGGGGCGCAGCAGGATGCGCTCGAACGATTTGGCCCCGGAGAGATATTCCTTCGACAGCGGCGGGCGTTCGTAGGGCAGGTCGGGCTCGTCGCCGACCAACGTGATCGCGCCATCGAACCCGCGCTGGCGCAGCGCGACCGCCGCCTGTGCCCCGGCGTGGCCGGCCCCGACGATGACGACCTTCGGCGTTGGCAAGCGGCTATCCTCCCCGGCTCGGGCAGGATCAACCTGCACGGGCGCGCCGTGTAGCAAGCACGCAGGCGGGATGTCACCAGGGTGGAATCGGACGGTGCCGGAAGCGGCACAACGACGACCGGCTCCCCCTCGAGCCGGTCGCCGTTGCTTCCCCCCGACGACGCGCTATCGCGCCGCCTCCATCATTTTAACGCTCCCAGGCGGCGGCCGTGAGGCCGTGCGTCCCAGACAATGGGCCCGCCGTCCTGACGCGCGCTGCCGCGGCGAACCGGTCACTTCGTGCGCTGCGAGAGCCGCTCGAAGGCGCGGCGGAAATCGTCGAGCGGCTGCACCGCGGCGGCGCGTCCGACGGGCGACAGATGATCGCGCAACTCGCTCATGCTGTAGCCGAACTGGCCGCGGAACTGGCGCGCGAGGCCGGACAGGTCGAGGAAGCCGAAGCGCGCGCCGAGCACGCCCAGCGGCGTGTCGCGCGGCTCCTCGATCAGCGCCATGTGGAGTAGCCGCAACCGGCGGCGGCGGTCGAAGGCGCGCACCCCGCCCTCCCCGTCGAAGAGACGGTAAAGCTTCGAGCGGCTGAGCCCGAGCGCCGCAGTCATGCGCACCACGTCGAGCGCACCGGGCGGTTGCGCATCGAGATAGGCCTGCGCCCGCGCGCGCGCCGTGCCGGGTGCGGGCAGCGCATGGTCGGGCCCGAGCGCGGCGAGCATCAGCCGGTGGACGACGACGGCGACCGGCACCGCGCTTTCGGGCGCGAGGTCGGGCAAGTGCGCGACGAGATGCTGGAGAAACCCTGCAAAGAGCCGCGTCTCGGCGGTAGCCGGCAGCAGGCCGTGGCGGAGGATGGGGCCGCGCCGGCTCTCCACCAGCGCGCGCGGCATGCTGACGGTCGCGCCGGCGTGGCCGTCGGTGCGATAGTCGAAGCGGCGCGCGTAATCGACCAGCACCACGTCGCCGGCGTGCGCGACGGTGCGGTCCTCCGCCTCGTGCACCAACGTGCCGTCGAACAGCGTCATCATCGTCAGGTGATCGGCGGGCGCGGTCGCCAGCTGCTCGGGCCCGCGATGCGCATGGACCGCGCCCATGCGGTGCGCGGTGACCACGAAATCACCGAGTGTCCAGAAGCTGCCTTGCGCATGGAACGGCGGCGGCGCGATGCGGCTGAAGCGGAACAGGTTGGTGAAGGTGAAATATTCGTCGAAATTGTCCGGCGCGTCGGGCGCATCGCTGCCATAGCGTATCGTCTCCATCCGCGCCCCCTTCGTCCATGTGTCCCCGCGCGGCATAGGACGCGCGAAGCCACATGGCCATGCCGAGCCGGCGTCAGGCAAGCTTCCAATAGGTTGCGTAACGTTCATGCGCGATCCGGTGATAGGGGATCAATCGCACCGGGGTGCCGTCCTGCGCCGCCAGCGTGAATTCCAGCGGCGCCCCCGCGACCGGGCGGATATTGCGCGCCAGTGCCTCCGCCTCGCCCGCCAGCACCGGAACCGTGGCGGGCGTGTCGTTATACTCGCCGTACTTGCGTTCGTTGACGATGATGTCCGCACCAGGCGTCAACCCCTGCCGGCCCAGCGCACCGGCGAGGACGAGCGGGCCGTAGGTGAAGGCGACGATGTCCGGCGCGGCGGGCGCGTGTTCGGCGGCGGGCTCCATCGCCAGGCGCAGCTCGACGGTGTCGCCGTCCTTCCACGCGCGGTCGACGGTGACGTAGCTGCCCGGTTCGTCGGAGCGCGCCGCCTCCTGCCCGTTGACCAGCACGGTCGCAGTGCGGCTCCAGCGCGGATGGCGCAGCTTGAGCGCGATCGGCGTCGCGCGCTTGGCCGACCAGCGCAGCGTCGTGCGCGCCGCTGCCGGGAACGTCGTCTCCTGCGTCAGCGACACGCCCTGCTCCGCCCAACGCACCGTCGAGGGCACGAACAGGTTCACATAGAGCGCACGATCGTCGTGGAAGTATATCGAGTCGCGATACTTGACGTGGTTCTCCATGCCGGTGCCGGTGCAGCACCAGAAGGAGTCCTCCGGCGTGTGGTAAAGCTTCATGTAACCGGGGCGCGCGCCCTGGAAATAGGTCGCCATGCCGCTGTCCGGGTCCTGCGAGGCGAGGATGCCGTTGTACAGCGTGCGCTCGTAATAGTCTGCGTAATACGCGCTGGGATCCTGCAGGAACAGCTGGCGCGTCAGCTTGAGCATGTTGTGCTGGCAGCAGGTCTCCGACCCCTTGGCCGAGAAGACGTGCTTGTCGAAATCGGCCATCGCGAAGAAATGCTCGTTGTCGCCATGCCCGCCGGTCGCAAAGGCGCGGGTCAGCGCCACGGTCTTCCAGAAGAATTGCGCCGCGGCATGATAGCTCGGGTCGCCGCCGACCTCGGCGACGCGCTGGAACCCGATGATCTTGGGGATCTGCGTATTGGCGTGCATGCCGTCGAGCTGGTCCTGCCCCTTCACCAACGGCGCCAGCACCGCCTTTTGCGAGAAGCGCTCGGCGAGGTGCCGGTAATCGGCGTTGCCGGTCATCACGAACAGGTCGGCATAGACCTCGTTCATGCCGCCATACTCCGTCTTCAGCATCTCCTCGAACTGCGCGTCCGACAGCGGGCGGGTGGCGACCACGCCCCAGTCGGCGAGCCGCAGCAGCACGGCGCGCGCCGCCTGGCTGTCGGCAAGCAACGTCGCGTCGCGCAGGCCGGCATAGACCTTGTGCAGCGTGTACCATGGCACGCCGGTGATCGGCTCGCCGCGCAGATGCGCCGCGACCAGCGCCGCGCCCTTCGGGAAGGCGCAGACGAGGCCGCTGCCCGCCGCCTTCTGGCAGGCCGCCAGCTCGGCCGCGATATAGTCGATGCGCTGGCGATATTGCTTGTTGCCCGTCGCCCGATACGCGAGGGCGCAGGCCGACAGATAATGGCCCAGCGTGTGGCCGTGGCAGTTGATGTCGGCCCACATCGGCTCCGATTCCCAACCGCCATAGACCGGTGCCTTCGGCTTCAGTCCCGCATTGACGCGGAAGTTGGCGAGCAGCCGGTCGGGCTGTAGCCGCAGGATATACGCCTCGGTCTGCTGTTGCGCGTGGAGGAACGGACCGTCGTGCAGGTCGACATCGCGCATGTCGAACGGTTGGAGCGCGGCCGTGGCGGGCGCCGACGTGTTGAGCGCGAACGCCGGCGTGGCGGTGCCCGCGAGCAGCGCGCCGCCTGCGACGCCGCCCAGGAAATGTCGGCGCGACGGGCGGGTGCGGCATGCGTGGTTCACGATCGATCTCCTAATCCATGTTGCGCGCTTGAACCCCGCGCTTTGTGCCGCACGATAGAGATTACTCCGTCAAATGCCAGTCCTTCCACCGCCGCTCGCCCCGGGTGCGCACGGACGTGAGGCTTGTCGAGCTACGTTCCGTCTCCGGAGGAGGCGACCATGCGCCGACTGCTTCCCGCCATGCTGCTGGCGACCGCCGCACTGCTGGGGCCGGGCCGATCGCCAAGCAGCGGTTGCCAGCGGGATGCCGGAATGAGGTTCGACGGACGTCATCCCGCGGAGGCGGACGTCATCCCCGCGGGGGCGGGGATCCAGACACGCAGGTTCCTCGACGGAGCCGAGACGTCAGAAATCCCGGATTCCCGCCTTCGCGGGAATGACGGGTGGGGGGCGGGAATGATGGGTGGGGGCAGGAATGACGGGCGTGGATGGGGTAACGGCAGGCTCAGCCGAACAGCCCGAGGTCGGCCACCTCCGCCGCGCTCAGGTCGATGCCGAACATCATGCTGAGGCGCATGCGGTAGACGCGCGGGTCGGTGATCTCGGCCTCGGTGCTCGTCTCCGAGGCGCGGCGGCGGTACTGGCGATCGGTGAGGGTGGCGAAGCCGCGCGGCAGGATGATGCTGGTGACGGTGGTGGTCGTGAAGCGGCTGGCGGGTGCGCTCATCGACCAGTGATTGCCCATCGCCAGGTCGCTGTCGTGCACCGCGGCGGTCGTGAAACTGTATTGCGGTTGCCAGCCGGCGCCCGTGCCGCGCCCATCGGTGGTGGCCGGATCGCCGTCGCGCAACAGCAGCCAGCCGCCCTCCCCCGCGCGCGCATCGTCGCGGGTCAGGCGGAAACGCGCGCCGTCCGGCGCCTCGCCCTCCGCTCCCTCCGCGAGCGGCATGACCGGCGCGTAGCTGCCGCCGAAGCCGGCGTCGGCGATCCACGACTGGCCGTCGATCGTGACCAGCGACAGCGTGTGGGTGAGCGGCGGGACCGCGGTGGCACCGAGCCAGACGCGCGCGAGCAGCGGCCGCGCGGTGAAGTCGAGCGCGGCGAGCGCGTCGAGCAGCAGCCGGTTGTGCTCGAAGCAATAACCGCCACGGCGCGCGGTCACGAGCTTGGCGGCGACCGCCGCGCCGTCGATCGCGATCGTGCGGCCCAGCCGGACGTCGAGGTTTTCGAACGGGATCGCAAGACGATGCGCGTGCTGGATGCGGGAGAGCCCGGCGGCGTCGCGGGTCGGGCGCGCGGGCAGGTCGATACGGGCGAGATAGGCGTCGAGGTCGAACATTCGGCTGCGGTAGCGTGGTTCCCGTGCGTTGAGAACGGGTTTGACCATGCGGGCGCGTGCGACCATGCCGGTCGCGACATGACAAGGAGGTGAGGATGAGCGACGTCACGGGGCTTGAGCTGCGCTCGACGGTCGATGCCGAAGGCTGGCTGACGCTGACGCTGGAGCAGGTGACCTATCCGGTACCGGCCGACAACGAGGTGCTGGTGCGCGTCGAGGCGGCGCCGATCAACCCGTCCGACCTGGGACTGCTGCTGGGACCGGCGGACGTGGCGACGCTGGAGGAGGTCGGAACGGCGGACCGGCCGGCGCTGCGCTTCCGCGTGCCCGAGGGGCGGATGGGGAGCCTGCGCGCGCGGATCGGGCAGTCGCTGCCGGTCGGCAACGAGGGCGCGGGCACCGTCGTCGCGGCGGGCGCGCAGGGGGCGGCGCTGGTCGGGCGCACGGTCGGGATGATCGGGGGCGCGATGTTCGCCGAATACCGGCTGGCCAAGCTGCGCGAGGTCGTGCCGCTGCCGGCGGGCGCCAGCGCCGCGGACGGCGCGGCGATGTTCGTCAACCCGCTGACCTCGCTGGCGTTCGTCGAGACGATGCGCGCGGAGGGACACAAGGCGATCGTCCATACCGCCGCCGCCTCGAACCTGGGGCAGATGCTCCAGAAGATCTGCCTGGCGGACGGCGTCCCGCTGGTGAACATCGTGCGCAAGCCCGAGCAGGAGGCGATCCTGCGCGGAATCGGCGCGACCCATGTGCTGAACAGCGGCGACGCGGACTTCCGCCGGAAGCTGGCGGATGCCTGCGCGGAGACCGGCGCGACGATCGCGTTCGATGCGATCGGCGGCGGGACGATCGGCAGCGACATCGTTCAGGCGATGGAGCAGGCGGCGAACCGGACCGCGGGCGAATACAGCCGCTACGGCTCGGAAACGTTCAAGCAGCTGTATATCTACGGCGCGCTGGATACCGGGTCGACGACGCTCAACCGGCTGGCGTTCGGGTGTTGATTTTCACTGAGAGTTGACCCGGCGTTTTCATCGAGAAGTGACCCGGGTCGTGGGGGTAATGTCAGGCCCGCGGGGTTGCGGGTCAAGTCGCGGCCTTCTCCTTTTTGGGCTTGCCGGCCTCTGACC
>NZ_JAVDUC010000010.1:0-141421 GCF_031456125.1 Sphingomonas sp. BE138 | reverse complement strand
CGTGCCAGCGCTGGTTGCAGCGATGCAGGACTGAGCGCCCCTCGCATCCGTCCCGCTACGTCGCAGCACCGGGACGTTCTCACACAGCCTCCACCAAAACCCGTCATTCCCGCGCAGGCGGGAATCCAGAACCTCTGACCTCTCGTTCCTATCGACAGACCTGCGCGTCTGGATTCCCGCCTACGCGGGAATGACACGGAGTGCGAGGCACCCGCCGCGGCAAAGCCGCGTCGTCGGTCGCGGGCATTGCCCGCGCCGGTCGGGCGCGCTCCGATATCGCTTTAGCCGCGCTAAAGCGGTACGGAGCGCGCCATGCACTTTCTCGATCAAGCGAAAATCTTCGTCCGCTCCGGCGCGGGCGGCCCCGGCGCGGTCAGCTTCCGGCGCGAAAAGTTCATCGAATACGGCGGCCCGGACGGCGGCAACGGCGGCAAGGGCGGCGACATCGTGTTCGAGGCGGTCGCCGGTCTCAACACGCTGATCGACTTCCGCTACACGCAGCATTTCCGCGCGCCGCGCGGCATCGGCGGCTCGGGCAGCAACCGCACCGGCGCGGGCGGCGAGGATCTCGTCATCAAGGTGCCGGTCGGCACGCAGATCCTCGCCGACGACGAGGAACGCACCCTGCTGGCCGACATGACCCGCGTCGGCGAGCGAATCACCTTCCTGCGCGGCGGCGACGGCGGGCGCGGCAACGCCAGCTACAAGACCTCGACCAACCGCGCCCCGCGCCAGCACGGCACCGGCTGGCCGTATGAGGAGGCGTGGGTGTGGCTGCGGCTGAAGCTGCTCGCCGACGCCGGGCTGGTCGGCCTGCCCAACGCCGGCAAGTCGACCTTCATCAACCAGGTGACCAACGCGCAGGCCAAGGTCGGCGCCTATGCCTTCACCACCACCCGCCCGCAGCTCGGCGTCGTGCGCCACAAGCAGCGCGAATTCGTCGTCGCCGACATCCCCGGGCTGATCGAGGGCGCGGCCGACGGCGCCGGGATCGGCGACCGCTTCCTGGGGCATATCGAGCGCTGCCGCGTGCTGCTCCACCTGATCGACGCCAACGACGCCGACGTGGCGGAAAGCTACCGCATCGTCCGCGACGAGCTGACCGCTTACGGCGCCGGCCTGGACGAGAAGCCGGTGGTGGTGGCGCTCAACAAGATCGACACGCTCGACGACGAACTGATCGCGGCACTGTCCGCCGAACTGGAGGAAGCCAGCGGCGCGGCGGTGATCCCGATCTCGGGCGCCAGCGGCGTGGGCGTCGACTGGGCGCTCGACCGCCTGCTGGAAGCGATTCCGGCCCCCGACCGCCCGGTCGACGACGACGGTCAGGAAGACGCGCTCGAATGGTCGCCGGTGTAGGTCGCGACACGAGCGTTAACCATTTTCGCAAGATTCCTGCATAACGCGTCACCAACGGAGGTTGGTGATGCGGATCAGGGCAGGAACGTCATTGGCCATGGCCATTTGCCTCGCGTCGTGCGGCGACGGGGAAGGCGCATCCCCGACCACGGCGGCCAGCGCGCCCGTCGTGGTGTCGCCGCCCGCCCCGGCCCCCTCGCCCGTCGCATCGCCAACGCCGGTCCCGTCGCCGATGCCGTCACCCGCCCCGTCGCCGGCTTCGGCGGCGACGATCGAGCCGTACCTCCTCGGAAGCCTCGGCTACACGCTCGATCCCGGCATCCCGGCCGACAAGCTGCCGGCGATACGGGACGCCATGGAGTTTGCGGTCACGCATACGAACACCCTCGGCGCCTTTGCGGGCAACATATGGGTCACCTATGGGGCGGGAACGCCGACCGCGGATGCCAGCTATCGCAGGCAGATCCGCTTCGGCGGTATGATCGGGCGGCGAGTGGCGTTGCACGAATTGGCGCATTGGTTCGGCTCGGGCTCGACCGACAATTGGGACCACAATGTCAGCGGCGGGCGCTTCACGGGCGTGCGCACCGCGGCGCGGATACGGGCGTTCGAGGGTGCGCAGGCGTTCCTGAGCGCCGATCGGCAGCACTTCTGGCCCTATGGTCTGAACTACGACAATGAATTCAGCGAGACCCAGCGCAACACGCAGATCCTCAGCGCTCAGATCGCCGACATGGGGCTGGGCGACGACGTCACCGCCGCCGTCGCGGGCACGCGCCGCTTCCAGAACCGTTCGAGCGGCCATGTCCTGCTGGCCGGTGCCGGGGGCGGCGTCCCGACCGAAGGGGCATCGACCACCGCCACGACCCAGCGATGGCGCGTGGACTTTGCGGACGGGTTCGTCACGTTGTCCAACATCGCCGACGGCAGGGTGATCGAGGCGTCGGGCGACGGCGACAATGTCTCCGCGGTCATGGCCACCGCCACCGGCGCCGCGACCCAGCAATGGGAAATGAAGCCGACCGGCGACGGATGGTTCTTGTTGTGCAACCGCGCGACGCGGAACTGCCTCGACAACATCGGCGAGCTGACGGCGGATGCGCCGGTGCGGCTGTGGGGACAAAGCTGGCACCCCAACCAGCAATGGCGCCTGATACGCTGATCGGCCCGATCCGCTGATTGAAGCGCGGGCCGCGCGTGGCTAACGCTCCCCGCGTCATGTCGCTCTTTCCCCCCGCCGCCTGCCCGCGGCTGATCGTCAAGATCGGCTCGGCGCTGCTCGTCGACCCCGATGGCGGGGTGCGGCGCGACTGGCTGGAGGGGATCGCGCGCGACATCGCGGAGCGGGTCGCCGCCGGGCAGCAGGTCGCGGTGGTCTCCTCGGGCGCGATCGCGCTCGGCGCGCGCCGCCTCGGGCTCGCCAGGGGCGGGCGCGCCAGCCTGGAGGACGCGCAGGCCGCCGCCGCCACCGGCCAGATCGCGCTCGCCGGCGTCTGGGCCGACGTGCTGGCGGCGCAGGCGCTCACCGCCGCGCAGATGCTGGTGACGCTCGGCGACCTCGAGGAGCGCCGCCGCTACCTCAACGCCGCCGCCACGCTCGGCCGGCTGCTTCAGCTCGGCACGGTGCCGGTCATCAACGAAAACGATTCGGTCGCCACCGAGGAGATCCGCTTCGGCGACAACGATCGCCTCGCCGCGCGCATTGCGCAGGCGTCGGGCGCGCAGGGCGTGGTGCTGCTCTCCGACATCGACGGCCTCTACGACCGCAACCCCGCGTTGCCCGGTGCGATCCACATCCCGCGCGTGGAACGGATCGACGCCGGCGTGGAGGCGATGGCGGATCGCGGTTCCGCCTCGGGCATGGGCTCGGGCGGCATGGTGTCGAAGATCGCCGCCGCGCGCATCGCCAATGCCGCCGGCGCCGCGCTTGCGATCGCCTCCGGCCGTGTCGAGCGTCCGCTGTCCGCCGAGGCGCGCCACACCCTCTTCGTCGCCGAACGCACCGCCCCGGCGCGCAAGGCGTGGCTGGCCGGCGGGCTGACCGCCGCGGGCACGATCCATGTCGATGCCGGCGCGGCACAGGCGCTCGGCGACGGCCGCAGCCTGCTCGCCGCCGGGGCGATCCGCGTCGAGGGCGCGTTCGCGCGCGGCGACCTCGTCACCATTGCGGGGCCGGCGGGCGCGATCGCGCGCGGCCTGTCCGAATATGACGCCGCCGACGCGCGCCGGCTGCTCGGCCGCCGCAGCGAGGAACACGCCGCGTTGCTCGGCTATGCCCCGCGCGCCGCGCTCGTCCACCGCAACCATATGGCGCTGCTGTGATCCTGGCCGTTACCGGCGGCACCGGGTTCGTCGGCGGCGCCGTGATCGACCAGGCGCTCGCCGCCGGCCACCACGTCCGCGCGCTCGCCCGCCGCCAGCAAGCCCCGCGCGAGGGCGTGACATGGATCGCCGGCGCGCTGGATGACCGGGCCGCGATCTCGGCGCTGGTCTCGACCGCCGACGCGGTCCTCCACATCGCCGGCGCGGTCAACGCGGCCGATCGCGCCGCCTTCGCCGCCGCCAACATCCACGGCACGCGCCATGTCGTGGAGGCCGCGCGCACCTGGGACGTCCGCCGCTTCGTCCACGTCTCCTCGCTAGCCGCGCGCGAGCCGACGCTCTCGAACTACGGCTGGTCGAAGGCGGGGGCGGAGCAGGTCGTAACCGACAGCGCGCTCGACTGGACGATCGTGCGGCCGCCCGGCGTCTACGGCCCCGGCGACATGGAGCAGCGCGACCTGTTCCGCGCCGCCCGCCGCACCGGCATCGTGCCCATGCCCCCGCACGGCCGGCTGTCGATCATCCACGTCGACGATCTCGCGCGCCTGCTGCTGGCCCTCGCGCACGCCCCCGCCGACCGCGCGATCTACGAGCCGAGCGACGGCGCCCCCCTCACCTATGCCGACTTCGCCCGCGCGATCGGCGCCGCGGTCGGCCGCCGCGTGCGCCCGCTGTCGCTGCCGCCCGCGCTGCTGCGCACCGCCGCCCGCGCCGACCGGCTGCTGCGCGGCCGCCGCGCCAAGCTCACCGCCGACCGCGTCGCCTACATGCTCCACCCGGACTGGACCGCCGACCCCGCCAAGGCGCCCCCGCCCGACGTGTGGCAGCCGCGGATCGCCGCGGCGCACGGCCTCGCCGACACCGCGCAGTGGTATCGCGCCCGCGGCTTGCTATAGCGCCGCCAGACAACCGCCGCATTTCAGGGCCACAGCATCGCCATGACCGACCGTACCGCCATCCTCGACACGCTGCGCACGCAGATCGAACCCTTCAACAAGAAGGGCGTCGCCATCACCGAGGCGACCACCTTTCAGGGCGACCTGGAGTGGGATTCGCTGACCGTCATGGACTTCGTCGCCGCGATCGAGGACGAGTTCGACATCATCATCACGATGAACATGCAGGCCGAGATCGAGAACGTCGGCCAGCTCGCCGACGCGGTCGAGAAGCTGAAGCCGTGACCGAAACCGGCCTCCAGCGCGAAGCGCGCACCCTCGATCCCGCGCCGGTCGCCCCGGCGCGCGACCTGTTCGCCAAGTTCGATCCGCTGCTGGCGGAGCGCGAGGCGCTGATGGCATCGGGCGTGCGCGACCCGTTCGGGATCGTCATGGAACAGGTGCTCTCGCCCACCACGGCGGTGATCCGCGGCAAGGAGACGATCCTGCTCGGCACCTATAACTACATGGGGATGACGTTCGACCCGGACGTGATCGCCGCGGGCACCCGCGCGCTGGAGCAGTTCGGCAGCGGGACGAACGGCAGCCGGATGCTCAACGGCACCTTCCGCGACCATGTCGAGGCGGAGGACGCGCTCCGGGCGTTCTACGGCGCGAGCGGCGCGATCGTCTTCTCGACGGGCTACCAGGCGAACCTCGGCACGATCTCGACGATGGCGGGCCGCGGCGAATACGTCATCCTCGACGCCGACAGCCACGCCTCGATCTACGACGGCTGCAAGATGGGCGATGCGGAGATCGTCCGCTTCCGCCACAATTCGGTGGAGGACCTGGACAAAAGGCTCGGCCGCCTGCCCAAGGAGCCGGGCAAGCTGGTGGTGCTGGAGGGCGTCTATTCGATGCTCGGCGACATCGCGCCGCTGCGCGAGATGGTGCAGGTCTCGAAGAAGCACGGCTGCATGGTGCTGGTCGACGAAGCGCATTCGATGGGTTTCTTCGGCGAACACGGCCGCGGCGTGTACGAGGCGCAGGGACTGGTGCTGGGCGAGGATGTCGACCTCGTCATCGGCACCTTCTCCAAGTCGGTCGGCACGGTCGGCGGCTTCTGCATCTCCAACCATCCGAAGTTCGAGGGGCTGCGCCTCTCGTGCCGCCCGTACATCTTCACCGCGTCGCTGCCGCCGTCGGTGGTCGCGACCGCCGCCACCTCCGTCCGCAAGCTGATGACCGCGCACGACAAGCGCGCACGGCTGTGGAGCAACGCGCAACAGCTTCACGCCGGGCTGAAGCGGCTCGGCTTCGCGCTGGGCACCGAGACGTGCGATTCGGCGATCGTCGCGGTGATCCTCCAGGATCAGCAGCAGGCGGTGGTGATGTGGCAGGCGCTGCTCGAGGCCGGGCTCTACGTCAACGTCGCGCGGCCGCCGGCGACGCCGTCGGGCACCTTCCTCCTGCGCTGCTCGATCTGCGCCGAACACACGCCCGAGCAGATTTCGCGCGTGATCGAGATGTTCGAAGCGGCAGGACGCCTTGCCGGCGCGACCAGCTGAGCCGACATTTGCGATTTATTGACTCCTGTTAACCTAATATCGGGCCCGTGACCGAGCGCGATGCCCCATGGCGAGGATTGGCGGGGGCGTGGCGGACCATCGCGCTCAGCGTGATGGCCGTTGCGGGCGCGGTGGTGCTCGCGCTGCTGGTGGTGACGCTGGCGGAGGTCAATGCGCAGCGCGACCGCGCGCTCGCCTCGCAACGCCACAGCTACGACGTGATGATCCTTGCGCGGATCGTCCAGGGCACGGTCGCGCATGCCGAGGCGTCGCTCGGCCGCTACGTGATCTCGGGCGACCAGCAGCTCGGGCAGGTCTATTACGACGACTGGCGCCGCGCCAGGCAGGCGATCGGCCGCCTTGCCAAGCTGGTCCACGACAATGACGTCCAGCTGGCGCATGTCGCGGCGTTGCAGTCGGCGTTCCAGATCCGTGGCACCGAACTGGCGCGCACCGCGCTCAGCACCAATTACGGCCAGAACAGCCAGGCGCTCTCGCGCTTCTACCAGGTGCGGCAGAGCGACGCGCTCACCCGCATCAACGATTCGCTCGACGGGATCATCACCGACGAACGGCTGCTGCTGGAGATGCGCACCGCACAGGCGCGCGCCTCCGTCCGCCGCTCGACGACGATCGCCAAGGTGCTGGCGGTGTTCGGCGTCCTGCTGGTCGGCGGCGCGATCGCCATGGGCTGGATCATGGTCGAGGCGCTCGCCGATCGCGCGATCGCGCGTGCTGAGGCCGAAAGCGAGCGGCTCCGCGCCGACGAACTTGGCGCCGCGGTCACGCGCGCCACCGACGAGCTGCGCGTGCAGGAGGCACGGCTGCGCCAGGTGCAGAAAATGGAGGCGGTCGGGCAGCTGACCGGCGGCATCGCGCACGATTTCAATAACATGCTGGCGGTCGTCATCAGCGGGATCGAGCTGGCCGCACGCCACCTGCCGCCAGGCGCCGCCGAATCGGCGCGCCACCTCGACGGCGCGCGCGACGGCGCGGAGCGTGCCGCCGCGCTCACCGCCCGGCTGCTGGCGTTCGCGCGCGAGACCGCGATTAATCCGGAGCCGATCGCGATCGCGACGCTGTTCGCGGGGCTGGAGGACATGCTGACCCGCACGCTCGGCGACGGCCTGACGCTCGCGCTGGAGGACGACAGCGGCGGCTGGTGCACGCGCGTCGACCGCGTCCAGCTCGAAAATACCCTGCTCAACCTCGCGGTGAACGCGCGCGATGCGATGGCCGGGCGCGGCACGCTCACGATCCGCGCCGCCGCCGCGTCGCTGCCGGCCTCCGAGAGCGGCCCCGGCGGCGATGCGCTGGCGCTCGCGGTCACCGACACCGGTTGCGGCATCCCGCCCGACGTGCTCGAACGCGTGTTCGAACCGTTCTTCACCACCAAGCCGCTCGGCAAGGGCACCGGGCTCGGGCTCAGCCAGACCTTCGCCTTCGCGCGGCAGGTCGGCGGCGAGGTATCGATCGCGTCGCAGCCCGGACGCGGTACCACGGTCACGCTGCTGCTTCCGCGCGACCGGGGCGGGGAAGCCGCCGCGCCGGCTGTGGCCGTCGCCGCCCCCGCCCCGCCGGCCGCCCCGCCTGCTCCCGCCCCGCCGGCCGCCGCCGCTCCCGCCGACGCCCCGCTCGCGATCCTGGTCGTGGAGGACGATCCGCGCGTGCTCTCCGCGACGCTGGAGGCGCTCGCCGAACTCGGGCACGAGGCGCGCGGCTGCCACGACGCGACGCAGGTCACCGCCTGTCTGGAGGCGATGCCGCACGTCGACCTGATCGTGTCCGACGTGCTGATGCCGACGCTGACCGGGCCGGAGATGGTCGCGCGGCTGCCCGCCGGCTTCGCGCACCTGCCCGTGCTGTTCGTCACCGGCTTCGCGGGGGAGTCCGGCGGCGTCGACCTCGGCGACCGCCCGGTGCTGCGCAAGCCGTTCACGCTCGCCGCGCTCGACCGTGCGGTGCTGGCCGCGGCGCGCCCGCTCGATCCGACCCCGCTCGCCGCCGAATAAGCTGCTGACGCGCTGCCTCGCGCGCCGTATAGCCGGCGTCTCCCGTCTTCCAGCCACAAGGCAGCGCCGCCCCGCCCATGACCTCGATCGACCGCTACATGGCCCGGCTGATCGCGCTGCCATTGTTCTCGACGCTGCTGATCTCGGCGATGCTGCTGATCCTCGATCGCATCCGGCGGCTGTTCGATTTCGTCGCGACGCAGGGCGGGCCGGTCAGCGTGGTGTGGAAGATGCTGGCCAACCTGCTCCCCGAATATCTCGGGCTCGGCATCCCGATCGGGCTGATGCTCGGCGTCCTGCTCGCCTTCCGCCGCATCGCCACGTCGAGCGAGTTGGACGTGATGCGCGCGGTGGGCATGAGCTACGGCCGGCTGCTGCGCGTGCCCTATTATTACGCGATCGTGCTGGCGGCGCTCAACATCGCGATCGTCGGCTATGTCCAGCCCAAGGCGCGCTACGCCTATGAGCAGCTGCGGTTCGAGCTGCGCACCGGCGCGCTCGGCGCCTCGATCAAGGTCGGCGAATTCACGCATCTCGGCAACCGGCTGACGCTGCGCATCGAGCGCAGCCAGGAGCGCGGGCGCAAGCTGTCGGGGATCTTCGTCCACGCCGAATCGGAAAAGGGCGACTGGGTCGGGGTCACCGCCGCCACCGGTCAGTTCCTTGCGACCGACGATCCCAACGTCATCATCTTCCGCCTGACCAACGGCACGCTGATCCACAACCGGCCCGATTTCACGACGCCGCGCACGCTCACCTTCACCGCGCACGATCTGCCGATCAACCTGCCGCGGTTCGAGAGCTTCCGCACCCGCGGCGGCAAGAACCTCGAATATACGCTCCCCGAACTCGCCAAGCTCGGTCACGCCTCGGCGCGCAGCGAGGAGCAGCGTGACGGCAGCCGCGCCGAATTCCACTTCCGGCTGGTCGAGGTCGCCTCGATGTTCCTCTTGCCGCTGCTCGCGGTCGCGCTCGGCGTGCCGCCGAAACGCTCGACCTCCGCACTCGGCGTGTTCCTCTCGATCGTGATGGTCGTCACCTATCACAAGATCAATCAATACGCCGCCTCGCTGGGGGAGCGCGGGACGGTCGATCCGGCACTCGCGCTGTGGGTGCCGTTCGTCATCTTCGCCGCGCTGATCCTGTGGATGTACCATACGATCGCCAACGTCCCCGGCGGGCAGCCGATCGGCGCGCTGGAACGCTTCTTCGGCAAGGCCTGGGCGATGATCGCGCGCTACCTGCCCGGCCGGCGCCGCAAGGAGGCTCGCGCATGAACGCGCTGTTCCCGTCGCGCACCGTCGCGATCTACATGGCGCGGCTGTTCCTGACCCGCACCTTCGGCATCCTGTTCGGGCTGGTGCTGGTGCTCCAGACGCTCGACCTGCTCAGCGAGAGCGGCCGCATCCTCGCCACCGCCGGCAACGGCGATGCGGAGGTATGGCGCTACGTCTCGCTGCGCGCGCCGCAGCTGATCTCCACCTTCCTCCCCTTCTCGGTGCTGCTCGGCACGATCCTGACGCTTATCACGATGAACGCCAACAGCGAGGTCGTGGCGCTCAAGGCATCCGGCCTGTCCGCGCATCAGGTGCTGGCGCCGCTGGTGATGGCCAGCGTCGGCATCGCGTTCGTCACCTTCGCCTTCAACGACCGCGTCGTCAGCCGCGCGACCGCCGAGCTGAGCGCGTGGCAGAAGGTCAATTACGGCACGATGCCGATCGATCGTGGCAACCGCACCAACACCTGGGTGCGCGCCGGCGACGATCTGATCCAGGCCGATGCGATCTCGGGGCGCGGCGCGGCCGCGCAACTGGGCGGCGTCACCGTCTACGAACGCAACCCCGACGGCGGCCTGCGCGGGCTGATCAACGCCCCGCGCGGCGTGCGCGACGGCGACGGCTGGCGGATCTGGCCCGCGCGCCGCTTCGACGTTGCCTCGGGCCGGGTCACACGGCTCGGCGCGACCGTGGTCGGGCGCGGCGTCACCCCGGACCAGTTCACGCTCGCCAACGTCGACGGCGACGCGCTGTCGTTCCGCGGCCTGCGCGAGGCGATCAACGACCTCGACGAGGCCGGCCGCCCGACCAAGGCGCTGGAGGGCGTGCTGTGGCACAAGCTGTCCGGCCCGCTGTCGTCGGTGCTGATGCCGCTGCTCGGCGCGGTGGCGGCGTTCGGGATCGCGCGGTCGGGCGCGCTGTTCATCCGCGCGGTGATCGGCATGGCGCTCGGCTTCGCCTATTTCGTCGCCGACAATTTCGCGCTGGCGATGGGCAACCTCGGCGCCTACCCGCCGTTCCTCGCCGCCTGGGCGCCGTTCCTGCTCTTCCTGCTCATCGGCGAAGCCGTGCTGCTCCGCACGGAAGAATAATCGCGGGCGTTTGCGCCCCGGGGCCGCTATTTCCGGTGAAGTCGCGGCTCCCGGCGGCTCCCGAGCGCCACCCGGACGCGGGCCGAACGCCTCATTTGTCCGAGTTTACGACCGCCCATACGGCGTCATCCCCGCGAAGGCGGGGATCCAGACGCGCAGGTTGTCGCAAAGGGCGGAACCTCAGCGGCTCTGGATTCCCGCCGACGCGGGAATGACCGAGCGCGATCACCGAACCCGCCTCACCGCCTCCGCCACCGCCAGCGTCCTACCAGCCCTGACCCGTCATCCCCGCGCAGGCGGGGATCCAGACGCGCAGGTCGTCGTAAGGGCCGGAACCTCAGCGGCGCCGGAGCCCCGCCGCCCCCCACAATCGCGGCCGAAGCGCCTACCGCCCGCGCATCGTGGCCGTCGCCAGCTTGCCCACCAGCCCCGGCAAGCCCTTGTAATTGGCCTTGTAATACGGCGAACCCGGCTCCAGCACCGCGGTCAGCCGCCGATGCGCCTCGCCTAGCGCGTGATACGGCACGCCCGGCAGCAGGTGATGCAGCGCGTGATAGCGCAGCCCGATCGGCGCCCACAGCACCGGCAGCAACGCCGGCGGCGGCACGTTGACCGAATCGAGATATTGCGCGGTCACCGACATCACCTCGCCCTCGTTCTCCCACAGATGCGCGACCAGCGTCCGCACCTGGTTGATCAGCGCCACGCCCGACCCGACCGCCAGAAAAATCAGGAACGCCTTCAACGGGATGACGCCCGTCGCCGTCAGCACGACCAGCGCCACCGCCCACGCCGCGGTCGCCGCCTCCAGCCGGTCCCAGCGCGCCTTCTCCTCGCCATGCGGCATGCGGCGACGGAAGTGCGGATTGATCGACAGCGCCGAATATCGCGCCACCACCGCCGCACGCAGCTTGGGCGACAGCGCCGACACCGGCGCCAGCACGCCGAAGCGGATCAGCAGCCCGACCGGCGCCAGCGCCGAGACGAGGATGAACACCGGCAGCGTCCACGGCTTCATCAGCGCGAGCGGCAGATACTCCGGGTCCTCCGACGTGCCGTAGCGCGTCTTGGCATGGTGCAGGTTGTGCACGCCCTCGTACATGAACGACGGGATCATCATCGGCACGCCGATCAACGCGTTCCATGCGCTACGAAAGCCCGGCAGCGCGGCATGCTTCACGTGCGTCAGTTCGTGAATCATGCTCATGCCGCGGTACAGCGCCAGCACCGCCACCACGCCCGCCACGATCGCGAGCGCGGTCGACGACACCGCGATCGCCGCCGCAAGCGCGCCGTAACCGACCAGCGAGGACGCGATCAGGTCCGCCCAGTAGATGCCGGGACGCGGCTTCACCAGGTCGCGGGTCAGCTCCGCCGCCGCCTTCAGCATCGCCTTGTCGTCGGCTACGATCGCGCGCACCGGCTGCGCCGGCGCAGCGGCGCGATCCAAAGTCATCGTGTTCATGGTGCTTTCCATTGTCCTAACATAGTGGCGAGACAGTGACCGCAACAGCACCGCCGCATCGGGTCATCTGGACAAATGTTCACTCGCCATGATCGAGCCAGCCGTTTACACGCCAGCAATATGGCCGAGCTTTCGATCACTCCCGTCCTTACGCAGCGCGATCGCAAGGCGTTCGTGGACCTGCCATTCCGCCTCTACAGGGACGATCCCTACTGGGTGCCGCCGCTCAAGGGCGAGGCGCTCGGGCTCATCACGCCCGAGAAGAACGGCTGGTTCAGCCATGCGCGCGCACAGCTGTTCCTCGCGCACCGCGGCGGCCGGATCGTCGGGCGCATCTCGGCGCATATCGATACGCTCGGGCTGGAGATGCCGGTCGAGCGCGGCTTCGGCCCCGGCTGCGGGCAATGGGGGCTGATGGAGGCCGAGGACGAGGGCATCTTCGTCGAACTGCTGGCGACGGCCGAGGGCTGGCTGCGCGATCAGGGCATGACGCGGGCGCTGGGGCCGATCAGCATGTCGATCTGGGAAGAGCCCGGCCTGCTCATCCAGGGCTATCAGCAATCGCCGACCGTGATGATGGGCCACCACAAGCCCGAATATCGCGGCTGGATCGAGCGTGCCGGCTACGCGCCCGTCAAGCAGCTCATCACCTACGAGCTCGACATCACGCAGGAATTTCCGAAGCTCGTCAAACGCATCATCCGCTCGGGCGAGGCGAACCCGAGCATCGTCATCCGCAAGGTCGACAAGCGCCGCTTCGAGGACGAGGCGGCGATCATCCTCGACATCCTCAACGATGCCTGGTCCGACAACTGGGGCTTCATCCCGCTCACCCCGCCCGAGATCAAGGACGTCGGCGTCAAGCTGAAACCGATCGTCTTCAACGACTTGATCCGGATCGCGGAACTGGATGGCAAGCCGGTTGCGTTCATGATCACGCTGCCCGACCTCAACGAGGCGATCGCGCCCCTGAAGGGCAATCTGCTGCCGTTCGGCTGGGCCAGGCTGCTGCTGTGGCTGCGCAAGCCGCGCGTGCGGACGATGCGCGTGCCGCTGATGGGCGTCCGCAAGGAACTGCAAAGCTCGCGCCTGGCCGGACAATTGGCGTTCATGATGATCGAGGCGATCCGCCAGGCGTCCGTCGCCAATTACGGCGCGACGCGCGGCGAGATCGGCTGGGTGCTCGACGACAACCAGGGCATGAACTCGATCGCCACCGCGATCGACAGCCGCGTCAACAAGGTCTATCAGGTCTACGAACGCGCACTTTAGTCGGACATTCGCGGCGGGCGCCGGCCGACCCGGCAACCCGCCGCCTCCCCCGCCTCACAGGTTGGCGGGAACGTTGACGCCCAGTTCCTTCCAGTCGGCGCGGGTCTTGCAGACGCGCGAGAGGATGTGCGAGCCGGTCATCTCGGTGTTGTAGCAATAACGGGTGTTGGGGTTGCGCACCGGTGCGGCCGCTTCGCTGGTGGCGGCGGGCGACGGCTCGGCGGTCGGGGCCGCCTTGGGGGCGGCGACCGCCGGAGCGACGGCGAACAGGCTGGCGATGACGGCGGCGGCAATGGTCTTCATGGCAAGTCTCCCTGCCCCGTTGATCGGGGACGCAGGACACATTGCAGCCATCGTGCCAACTCGATTTTTTCGCGGATTTCCGCCGTTTCTTGCGGATGATAGGTGTATTACACCGGCAGAACACACCAATATTCGGCGCGAAATGCCGAAACGCGGTCAGAACAGCAACGCACCGCCCAGCGCCACGCGCGCATCCGGCGCCGCGTGGTTCAACCCCGCGACGGCGATGACGTCCAGTTGCGTCCGCTTGGTCGGTCGCCACGCCACCGACGCCGCCGCCAGCGTGCGGACGACGTGCTCGGCCGGATCCTGGTCGCGCTCCACCGACAGCTCGGCATTGGCGGTCACCGCCTCGCTCACCGCATAGCCGACGCCCACCACCCCGGTCGCGTCGAAGTGCCGCCCGCGCCGGTCCTCGTCCACCGCTGCCGCCATTTGTCCGGTAAAATCGAGGCTCCACGTGTCGTCGATCTGCCAGAACACCGGCAACACCGCTCCCCCAGACCAGTCGCCTGCACCGATCTCGCCGTGCCCGGTCGGCAACGTGACATAGGGCTGGATCGCGGCGGACAGCTTCTCGCCGTCGGGATGGCTGATCGCGCGCCGCCATCCCAGCGTGACGTCGCCGATCCCGCTGGTGCGCGTCACCTCGCCGGTCGTCCTGTCGCGCGACCGCAGCGTGCCGGCCGGCACCCAGCCCAACTGCACCTCGCTATGCGGCGACACGCCGATGCGCAGGTCGACCTCGCTGTTGATCAGGTCCTCGCGCGTCGTTTCGTCATCCTCGCGCTGCCAGTCGGCGCCTGCGATCTCGACCTGCACCTGCCCCGGCCGCGTCGTACACCCGCTCGCGCCGAGCGAGGGCCGGTTCGGGCAGAAGCGCACGCCCGCATCCTGCGCCAGCGCCGGCGTAGCGACCGCCCCGGCCAGCGCGACGACCGGCCACCAGCGCCTCATTTCAGCCGCACCCAGGTCGGCGCGTGGTCGCTGGCCTTCTCGCGCCCGCGATAGTCCTTGTCGACGCCTGCATCCGCCATCCGGTCGGCCAGCGCCGGGCTCAACAGCAGATGGTCGATCCGGAACCCCGCATCGCGCTGCCACGCGCCGGCCTGATAGTCCCAGAAGGTCCACACCCCGCCCTTGGGATGCCGCGTGCGCAGCGCATCGGTCCACCCCTGCGCCACCAGCGCGCGATAGCCCTGGCGGCTTTCGGGCTGCATCAGCGCGTCGGGCGCCATGGCCTTCACCGAATACGTATCGTCGTCGTTGGGGATGACGTTGTAATCGCCCGCGAGGATGACGGGCTTCTCTTCGGCGAGCAGCGCGCGTGCGCGCTCCTGCAATCGCGCGATCCACCGCAGCTTGTAATCGAACTTCGGCCCCGGCACCGGATTGCCGTTGGGCAGATAGATCGACGCGATCACCAGCCCGAAGACCTCGCACTCCAGATAGCGGCTATGCTCGTCCTCGGGCTCGCCGGCCAGCCCGCGCTGCCGCTCGACCGGATCGGCGCCCTTGGCGAGCACCGCGACGCCGTTGAAGCCCTTCTGCCCGTGCCACACCGCACCGTACCCGGCGGCGCGGATATCGGCCTCGGGGAAGGTATCGTCGCTGGATTTCAGCTCCTGCAGGCACACCACATCGGGCTGTGCCTCGGCCAGATACTCCAGCAAGCGCGGCAGCCGCGCCTTGATGCCGTTGACGTTGTAGGTGACGATCTTCACGCGCGCCGGTCTAACCGCGGTGCAGGCGCTTGTCTAACCGCACGGTTTCCACCGCACACATACCGACGTGAACGTCGGCGCCGCGCTACACCGAGAAGCTGGTTCCGCATCCGCAACCGCTGGCGGCGTTGGGATTCTCGACCTTGAACGACGCCCCGCCCAGCGACTCGACATAGTCGACGCTCGCCCCGCGCACCAGGTCGAGGCTGACGTCGTCGACCACCAGCTGCACGCCGTCGGTTTCGGTCACGACGTCCGCCGTCTCCGGCGCGTCCGCGAAGCCGAACCGGTACTGGAACCCCGAACAGCCCCCGCCCTCGACCGACAACCGCAGGATCGCGGGCTTGTTCTGCCGCGCCGCGATCGCGGCAACGCGCGCCGCAGCGGCGGGGGTCAGGATGATGTCGGGTGCAAGCGTGGCCATAGATGATAGATAGGCGCGGCGGCTGCGGACGGAAAGCCCTGCTCCGCGCCGGTCACCGCCCCGCCTCAGTCCTGCGGCGCCGGTCCGCTCGTCGACACCGGGATCTGCCCGACCGCACGGTCCTGCGCCGCCATCAGGTAATCGGCGGTGGTCAGGAACGGCACCGGGTTCACGGCATGGCCGTCGATCCGCACTTCGTAATGGAGGTGCGGGCCGGTCGAGCGCCCGGTCGAACCCATCAGCGCGATCAGCTGCCCGCGCTTCACGCGCGTGTGATCGGCGACGATGATCTTCGACAGGTGGCCGTAGCGGGTGGCGATGCCCTTGCCGTGGTTGATCTCGACCATGTTGCCATAGCCGCCCTGGCGGCCGGCGTGGCTGATGATGCCGTCCGCGGTGGCATAGATCGGCGTGCCGGTCGGGCCGGGGATGTCGACCCCGGCGTGCATCGCCGCAGTGCCGCGGAACGGGTCGGAGCGGATGCCGAAATTGCTGGTGAAGTTCAGCTTCTGCACCGGCTGGACCGAGGGGATCGCGATCACGCCCTGTTCCAGCTTGTCGAGCTTCTTCCAGGTCATGAACAGCGATCGGAACTGCTGGTCGGCGGCCATGTCGGCGCGCGCCTCGGCGCTAGTCGCCTCCACCAGCGGGCCGCCCATCGCCGACGCGCCCCGCGCGATGCGGCTCGGCGCGATCCCGCGCTGGCGAAGCTGGCGGGCGGTCTGCGTATAGCGCTCCAGCAACTGCCGCTCGGCGACCTGCGCCAGCTCGGCCTGACGGCCTTCCACCTTCAGGAACGGACGGATCGTGTCGGCGGCCACGCGCGTCGCCTGCGGATCGACCGCCAGCGTGGCGAGCGCCAGCCGCTTGGCGTCCCCCTGCCCGGTCAGCGCGGCGGCGAGCAGTTCCTGACGCTGCTCGATCCGCTCGGCATGCTGCTGCGCCGCGGTGCGGATCGTCGCGACCCGCGCCTGCATCCGGGCGACCTTGTGCTCCATCGCCTGCAACCGCTCGGCCTGCGCGGCCGCCGCCGGGGTCAGCCCCGCGGCTTCGGCGACCTGCGTCGAGGCCTGGAGCGCGCCGTAGCCGGCGAAACCGAGCAGCAGTGCGGCGCCCCCGCGCAGCAGCGCCGGGCGTCCGGCGATCATGGCGTTCAGGCGAGCAAGCGGCCGCCCGGCCGGCAGAGAAGCGGTGTCGGTCATCGAACCCCAGATCAAGACTGCGGCCGATGCGACGCGCGCCGGCCTTCCCCTTTTTCCGTGTCCGCCCGCGACCGATGGCCACCGCGGCGAACGCAAAGGTTTGTGCGCGGCGAAAGGTTAATCGCGCAATAGTTCCCGCCACCCCGCGCGTCCAAGCGCCGGAGTCATGCGCCGAGCCGTTGTGAATCGCGGCGCAAAGGGTGCCGGTTCAGCCGCGAACGGCGTCCAGCACGGCCGCCGCATGGCCGGGAACCTTCACCTTGCGCCACGCCTTGACCAGCCTGGCGTCGGAATCGAACAGGAACGTCGCCCGCTCGATCCCCATGTACGTCTTCCCGTACAATTGCTTCTCGCCCCAGACGCCGAACGCTTCGGTCACGCTGCCGTCCGCGTCGCTGGCCAGCATCACCGTCAGTCCGTGCTTGTCCCGGAACTTGACGTGCCTGGCCACCGTGTCGCGCGACACGCCGAGCACGGTGACACCGGCGGCGGCGAAGTCATCGCCGAGCGACGAGAAATCCTGCGCCTCGCGCGTGCAGCCCGGTGTATCGTCCTTGGGATAGAAATAGACGACCAACGGCCGCGGCAGGTCGTGCAGCCGCAACGGCGCGCCGTCGACGCCGATGGCGGTCACGTCCGGGAGGGTGTCCATGCGATGCTCTCCTGCCAGCTTGCCGCCACGCTCTCGCGCACCCGCGTGAGCGTGGCAAGCACCGCCGCCCAGTCCGGCAGCATCACCGCCCGCGCGATCAACGCCCGCGTCGCCGGCGCCGCCGGTTCCTGCACATCCGGCGCCACCAGCCGCACCGTCACCAGAAGCCGCGCGAGCAGGTCGTATGCCCCGCGCAGATCCGGCGCGAACACGCCCGCTGCGATCAGCATGTCGATCGCCGTGCCCAGCTCGGGCGTGAACGCGATGCCCCGCGTCAGCTGCGCGACATGCACCGCGAATTCCAGGTCCACCAACCCGCCCGGCAGCAGTTTGGCGTCGAGCGGCCCTTGCGGCGGCTTGTGCTGTGCCATCTCCGCGCGCATCGCCGCGGCGTCGGCCGGCACGTCGCGCACCTGCCGCTCCCCCGCCAGCACCGCCGCCACGATCCCCTCGACCGCACGCCGGGCGGGCGCGCTGCCATAGATCGCGCGCGCGCGGGTCAGCGCCATATGCTCCCACGTCCACGCTTCCTCGCGCTGGTACCGCGCGAAGGAATCGAGGCTGACCACCAGCGGCCCTTGCGCGCCCGAGGGCCGCAGCCGCGTATCCACGGCATAGAGCGGCCCCGCGGCCGTCGGTACCGACAGCGCCGCGGTGACCCGCTGCGCCAGTCGCGAGAAATACAAGGTCGCGCCCAGCGGCTTGGCGCCATCCGATTCAGCGGTGAAGTCGCCGGTGAAGAGGTAGATGACGTCGAGGTCTGACGCATGGGTCAGCGCCGCTCCGCCCAGCCGCCCCAGCGCCAGGATCACCAGTTCGCCGCCCGGCACGCGCCCATGCGCTGCCTCGAACGGCGCGACCGTCGCCTCGGCCAGCACCTCGATCGCCGCTTCGGCGACGCGGGCATAGCCGGCGGCGACATCGAGCGGATCGGCGCGCCCCGCGACGATCTGTGCCCCGAGCGCGAAGCGCCGGTCGCCCACCACGCGGCGGACATGCTCCAGCGTCGCCTGATAGTCGGCGCCGCGCTCGGTGGCGCGCATCTGCGCGGCCAGCGTCGCGACCGACCCCACCGGCTCGAACGCGCTGGCGTCGATCAGCCCGTCGAGCAGATCCGGTCGCCGCGCCAGCGCCTCCGCCAGCGTCGGCGCATGGCTCAGGATCTCCCCCAGCAACGTCGCGAGCGCGGGGCGCGCTTCCAGCAGGCGGAAGATGTTGATCGCGCTCGGCAATCGTTCGAGCAGCCGGTCGAGCCGGTTCAGCGCCGTCAGGGGTACCGGCGCCTGCGCCAGTGCTTCGACCAGTCCCGGCAACACCGCCTCCAGCGCGCTCTGCGCCGCCGCACTGCGCAACGCCGGGTAGCGGCCCTCGCGCCACGTGGCGATCCGGCGCGCCGCATCGGCGGTCTCGGCGAAGCCCGCCGCCGCCAGATGCCCGACCAGCCGCTCGCCCTCGTGCGGAACCGCCGTGACCGGCGCGGGCGCCAGCCGGTCGAAGATCGCGGCGACCCGCGCGACATGCGGCGCGAGCAGGTCGAGCAGCGCCTGCCCATCCGCCAGGCCATGCAGCCGCGCGACCCGGGTCAGCGCATCGCCGGTCGGCAGCGCGTGCGTCTGGCGATCGTCGATCATCTGCACCCGGTGCTCGATCGTGCGCAGCAGCGTGTACGCCTCGGCCAGCGCCTGCGCATCGCCTGCGTCGATCCGTCCGGCCGCGGCCAGCGCGGCCAGCGCATCGCGGGTGGCGGGCGCCCGCACCGCGGGATCGCGCCCGCCATGGATCAGCTGGTGGATCTGCGCGAAGAACTCGACCTCGCGGATGCCGCCGCGCCCGCGCTTCAGGTCGTATCCCGCGCCGAACGCCTGCCCCTGCGCATGATGGTCGCGGATGCGGCGCGTGATGTCGAGGATTTCGCCGACCGCCCCGAAGTCGAGGCTGCGCCGCCAGATGAACGGGCGGATCGCATCAAGGAAGCGCTGGCCCAGTGCGCGGTCGCCCGCCGCCGCGCGCGCGCGGATGAACGCGGCGCGCTCCCACGGCAGCGCCTGCGATTCGTAATAGGCGATCGCGGCGTCGATCGGGATGACGATCGGCGTGACCTCCGGCGAGGGCCGCAGCCGCAAGTCGACGCGCAGCACATAGCCGTCCGCATCGCGCCCCTGCAGCAGTTCGAGCACGCGCCGCCCGATCCGCACCGCCGCATCCGCCACCTCCTCGCGCGGACGATGCGGCAGCGTTACCGGATCGTAGAGCAGGATCGGATCGATATCCGACGAATAGTTCAGCTCGCGGCTGCCCTGCTTGCCCAGCGCGATGGCGGCAAACCCTTGCGGCTGCGCGTCCGGCGTGCGCTCGACGATCGCGGCATGCACCGCACGGTCGAGCGCGCTGTCCGCGAAATCGGTCAGCGCGGCGGTCACCGCGGTCAGATCGAGGGTGCCGGCGAGATCGCCGATCGCCACGTCGAGCGCGAGCGTGCGGCGCTCCAGCCGCAGCCGCTTGCCGATCGGCAGGTCGGGTTGTGCCAGCGCCGCCGCGGTCGCCTCCTCCCGCGCGATCAGGCCGTCCAGGAATGGCGCATAATGCGCCGCACGGTCGCGCGCCTCGATGATGGGATCGGTCATGCAACCGCAACCTTAGCCGGGAGGCTGCGTTCCGCCATCATGGTTCGTCAGGCTTCCTCCGACAGCATTCCGTCGCACGGCGCCTATGTCGTGGGTACGCCGCATGCGGCCGACGACCTGTCGATGCCGCTGCGCCGGGCCTTCGGGCGGGACACGAGGATGCCGGCCGAGATCGAGGCGTGCATGGAAAAATTGCGCCGCGTTCGATAGCGCTTCGCCGGAGGAAGGACCGCACGACATCCCGGACGCGCTACCCCGCATCATCGCCACCGCCGCTTTTGGAACCGGTCTTTCCACGGCATGGCACCGGCAAAGTTGGCCGCGGCACGTCCCTGCATCGACCCGCCGCTGCCTGTCCTGACCCGGCCCGCCAACGCTTGCCCCACATCGGACTATTCCTCGGAGAAGGCCCCCCGCCCGTTCGTGCTGAGCCTGTCGAAGCACGTGTCAGGCGGGACGTCCCTTGCGATCAACGACCGTGGGTTGCCGATGCACGCAGACAGGTGCGGCGCACGATGGATATGCGGCATACGCCGACATGGAACGCACGGGGGCGGATCAAGCCGTGCGGCAACGACCAATCAATTCGAAGACGAGTCCATCGACCTGAATCGCTCCGCCCCCATCAGCGAAGACGCACGCACTCAATTGTCGCGGTCGCGACTCAGTTCGTCGACTTCGCTCATGATCGAGTCCAGCGTCGAGCGTTCGCTGTCGACCTCGTGGTCGCGGCGCGACGACAGCGCGCTGCCGGCCATTAGGCTTTCGAGCGCCACGCGCCCGCGCGCCACGCGGCTCTTGATCGTGCCGACCGCCACGCCGCAGATCTCGGCCGCCTCTTCATAGGCGAAGCCACCTGCGCCGACGAGGATCAGCGCCTCGCGCTGCGGTTGCGGCAGGTGCATCAGCGCGCGCTGCATGTCGGCGAGTTCGACGTGCTTGTCCTGGCTCGCCGGCGCCGCCAACACGCGGTCCGCGACCAGATCGTCCCACTCGCCCTTGAAGCGCGCGCGGCGCATCTGGCTGAGGAACAGGTTGCGCAGGATGATGAAGGTCCACGCGCGCATGTTCGTGCCGGCCTGGAAACGCTTGCGCGCCGCCCATGCCTTTAGCAGCGTTTCCTGCACCAGATCGTCCGCGAGATCGCGGTTGCCCGACAGCGAACGGCCGAACGCGCGCAGGTGCGGAATGACCAGCGCGAGCTGTTTCTTGAACTCCGGGTCGGAGAGCGCGACGTGCTCGACCGGAGCCGGCGTCGACTCGTCGTCCGCGAGCGAGGTGGATTGGGTCATGCCGCTCCGTTGTGCTGGATCGGCGCCGGTCTGGCGCGCGTCCGGGCCGTCAAGATAGGTGTCGCCGGGCCGCTTGGCCAGTCCGTGCGTCAACATCGGCGATCAGGACAGCAGGATGGCGGCGAAGATCGCGATGATCAGCAGCAGCGACGCCGCCAGGATGTAACGGGTCATGCCCGGGGTGCTGCCGGCACGCGCCTCGTCGGTTTCGAGGTGGATGCGCTCGTTATCGTCTGCCATGCACGGATAACCCCCCAGGAACGTTTTGGGTCCGTATCGACACGGACCCGGAAACGATGCCGACGATACCGGTGCGCGGGATCACGCGGGAACGGTGCTCTCGTCGAAGAACAACGCCTGGCTGATCGCCGCCTTCACCGTCGAGCGCTGGAACGGCTTGGTGATGAGGAACGTCGGCTCCGGCCGCTCGCCGGTCAGCAGGCGCTCGGGGAAGGCGGTGATGAAGATCACGGGCACGTTGAACTCGGCCAGGATGTCCTTGACCGCATCGATGCCCGAGCTGTCGTCGGCCAGCTGGATGTCGGCGAGCACCAGCCCCGGGCGATCCTCCATCGCCAGCGCCACCGCCTCGTCGCGGGTCACCGCGACGCCGGTGACTTCGTGGCCCAGGTCACGGACGATCGATTCGATGTCCATCGCGATGATCGGCTCGTCCTCGATGATCAGCACCCGCGCGCGCGTCTGCTTCTCGATCTCCGCCAGCGCCTCGGCGACCAGCGCGTCGACCTCCGCGGCGTCGACCTCGATCAGATAGGCCGCGTCCTCGGGCGTGAAGCCTTCCATCGCGGTGAGCAACAGCGCCTGCCGCGACAGCGGCGTCATCCGCGACAGCCGCGCGCGCGCGACCGCCTCCTGGTCCTCGGCCGGCGCCTCGTCCGCGGTTTCGTCGAAATTGGTCGAGTTCCAGATCGCCTGGAAGGTCCGGTAGAGCCCCAGCCGCGGATCGACGTCGCGCGGGAATTCCTCCGGCGCGGCCACGATCGCCTCCAGCGTGGCGCGCACATACCGGTCGCCCTGCGCCTGGCTGCCCGTCAGCGCACGGCCGTAGCGGCGCAGGAACGGAAGGTGCGGCGCGAGTTGTTGTCCGAGCGACATGTGTAGAAAACCCTCCCTGCGGTGCGATCCAGCGCCACCGCCGATACCCAGATGTATGTGGACGCGATGCCCGGCCGCAGATGAGTCCCCCCGGCCGGCGAATTTCGTCGCACCCGCATGGAACCATCGACGCCAGTTTTGGTTTCATCGGCCATAGGTGCTTTACGCACTCGTCAGGTTGGGCACCCGCTAACGGGGTCGACCGATGCGTCCGCTGGCCCGCTTGCGGTGCGCAGGGTCGGGTTGTCTTTAGGGGGTTTACGTTGACGTCGGACAAGGAAGCGCCTGAAAAGCCGAAGAAAGGCACTGCGGCACAATCGAAGAACCGCGACATGGGATCGGCATTGCGCTCCGTCTATCAAAAGACCGTCGAGGAAACCGTCCCCGACGACCTGCTGTCGCTGCTCGGCAAGCTAGACTGACGCGAAGTGGCAGCCGATCCGGTCATTGACGCCCCCCGGCGCGCCGCGGGGCGTTTGGACGTATTCACCCGCTGGCCGACCGGTGCGAAGCTTTTCCTGATCCTCAGCATCGCGCTGCTCCCGCTGGCGCTGATCGCTATCTTCGCGACGCTGCGCGTGACGCAGATCGCCGATACCGAACTGCGCTCGCACCTTTGCGTCGCCGCGTCCGAATCCAGCCGCGCGATCGCGATCGAGCTCGTCGGCGACATGACCGCGTTGCGCGTCGCGGTCGATGCGCTCACCGCCGACCGCGGCGACGCCCCCAGCTGCGCACGCGCGCAAGGTGTCTTCGCGCAACAATCCGCCGCCGGCACCAGCTTCGTCATCCTCGACCGCCGCGGTCGCGCGATCTGCGGCGAACCCTTCCCCGGCGCCGCCGCCTTCGCGCGCCAGTCCCCTGCCGATGCGGTCAGCGCGCGCCTGGTCGCCGAGCGCGGGCTGATGCTGCGCTTCGCCGGGCGCAGCGACGGGCTGACCGCCGCCGCCTATTTTCCCGCGCCGTTCCTGGCGCAGATCAGCCGCCCGAGCGGCTTCGCTCCCGATTACGGCCTGGCGATGGCGCTCGGCGACGAGCGGCTCGAGCTCGACCCGCTCGCGCGCGAAAGCGCGCTGGAGCGCCGCGAGACGATCCGCAGCGACCTGGGGATCGCCGGCCTCGCGCTGGAGATGCAGGTCCGCAGCGCGCCGATCGGATCGCCGCTGCTGGTCGCGCTGACGCTGCCGCTGCTGATGTGGGCGGCGGCTGCGGCGATCAGCTGGTTCGTGGTCGACCGGTTGCTGATCGCGCCGCTGCGGGCGCTGCGCGGCAGCATCGCGGCCTATGCGCCCGGCGACCAGCCCGACCCGGCGATGCTGCGCGCATTGCCCGCGCAGGAGATCCGCGACCTCGGCGACACCTTCCGCGCGCTCAGCCGCACCGTCGCGATCCACGAGGCCGGCCTCGCGGAAGGATTGATGCGCCAGACCAAGCTGACGCGCGAGGTGCACCACCGCGTCAAGAACAACCTCCAAGTCATCTCCAGCCTCATCAACTTCCACGCCCGCGGCGCGCGCAGCGTGGAGGCGACGCAGGCCTATAGCTCGATCCAGCGCCGCGTCGACGCGCTCGCCGTCGTCCACCGCTATCATTATGCGGAGATGGAGGAGAATCGCGGCGTCGGCCTGCGCGCGGTGCTCGGCGAACTCGCCTCCAGCATCCGCGCCACCGCGCCCGAGGGAACGCGCGTCGGCATCGTGCTCGACATCGACCCTTATTACGTCACGCAGGACGTGGCGGTGGCGGTGGCGTTCCTCGTCACCGAGCTGGTCGAGCTGGCGATGACCTGCGCCAGCGAGACGCAGGTGAGTATGACCCTGAAGCCGCTCGACGATCCGCAGCGAGCGCTGCTGCGATTGACCTCGCGCGCGCTGGTCGACACCGATCATCTGCGTGACGGGCTGAAGCACCGGTACGGTCGCGTGATCGAGGGTCTGACACGCCAGCTGCGCTCGACCTTGCAGCACGACCCGCTGTCCGGCGCGTACGAGATCGCGATCGCCGTCACGGGACGCGAATAGCGCAAAGGCTGACGCGAACCGATCGTAAAAAAGATGCACCGCGCGCGGAACCACGGCCCACCACCGCGGTTATGACCTTCGGATAGCGACTATACGCCCCCCCGCTTTCGCTATCCAAGTCATGGGCCCGGAAGCACCTACCCCTCCCCCCCGGTGGTGCTTCCGGGCCTTAATCTTTTCAGCGCTGGACTTTGTTGTCGTCGCGGAACGAAGCGCGACACACGTGCATTATGTGCGAAGACTTCCAGGAGGCTGTTCAATGCGTAAAGTTCTTACCGTCGCGGTTCTGGCGGCCGCAGTGATGGTTTCGGCATGCAATACCGTGCACGGCGTCGGCAGGGACGTGTCCTCCGCGGGCGACGCGGTCGCCGGAGCCGCCGACAAGAGCAAGTAAGCGCATCGCCTCTGGCGATCGAAGGGCGGTCCGTTGCAAGACGGATCGCCCTTTTTCATGCGCGTCGGCGACACGCACCCTAGGTCCGCTTTGGTTCGTGCTGGGACTGTCGAGACACGTGCATCGCCGCACGCACCGTCGATCTCGGCACCGCGCCGGACCCGCCGGACAATGCCCGTGCCACATGGCCGCCGAACCTTATTCCGCGGTGGCGACATCCTCGCGCGCACGCCGGCGCTCGGTGAACCAGATCCCGATGATCGCGGCCTCGTAGAGGATCACCAGCGGAATCGCGAGCAGCAGCTGCGACCCGACGTCCGGCGGGGTCAGCACCGCCGCGATCGCGAACGCACCGACGATCGCATAGCGCCGCGCGCCGATCAGCTGCTTGCGGGTGACGATCCCGCCGCGCTCCAGCAGCATCAGCAGCACCGGCAGCAGGAACGCCGCGCCGAACCCGAACAGGAACTGCATGACGAAGCTGAGATAGTTGCCGATCGCCGGCAATGCCTGTTGCTGCACGCCGCCGATCATCCCGGAATAGCCCAGCAGGAAATGCAGCGCCATCGGGATCGCGATGTAATAGGCCATCGCCGCCCCCATCAGGAACAGCACCGGGGTGGCAAGCAGGAACGGCAGCAGCGCGCGCCGCTCCTTGCGGTACAGGCCGGGCGCGACGAACTGCCACAATTGATTGGCGATCACCGGAAAGGAGATCATCATCGCGGAGAAGAAAGCGACCTTCACCTGGACGAAGAACGCCTCGAACACCTGCGTATAGATGACCGTCTTCTGCCCGGCGTGGAGCAGCGGCTGGACGAGGAACGCGAAAATGTCCTCGGCGAAATACCAGCAGACGAAAAACGCCAGGAAGACGGCCGCGATGCAGTACAGCAGCCGGCGTCGCAGCTCGAGCAGATGGTCGAGCAGCGGCGCGCGCGAATCCTCGAGTTCGTCGACGATCTCGGTCACGACGCGGCCCTGTCCTGAAGCGGGTTATGAAGCGGCGTATCGCCGGCCGGCCGGTCGCCGGGCGCGGTCGGGTCGGCCGGCGCGACATGCGGCTTCTCGACCATCACCGGCTGTTGCACGGCGCCGTCGTCATGCGCGGACGCGCCGGTCGGGTCGCCGGGCGCGTCCGTCGTCTGGTCGGGAAGCGCGGGCGGCGCGGGCACGAACGGATGCTCGCGCATGATCCGCTCGTTCTCCGCCTTCCACTTCTTCTCCATCTCTTCCAGTTCCGCCTCGCGCACCATCTCGTCGAAGCCGGCGCGGAACTGCCGGCCGACCGCGCGCGCACGACCGACCCAATATCCCAGGACGCGCATCGCCTTGGGGAGGTCCTTGGGGCCGATCACCACCAGCGCGACGAACGCGACCAGCAGGAATTCGGACGGAGCGATGTCGAGCATTCAGCGTGTGCCGGACGGAGTGCGAAGGATCAGCGCCGCTCCTCCCGGACGCGCTCGGCGTCGCGGTCGAACGCGGGTTCGGCATGGCTCTTGGCCTCGATCCGCGGCTTGGGACGATCGTCCTCGTCCTCTTCGGCCATGCCCTTCTTGAAGTTCTTCACACCCTTGGCGACGTCGCCCATCAGGCTGGAGAAACGCCCGCCGCCCAGCAGCAGGATCGCGACGACCGCGAGGATCAGGATATGCGGAAGGCTGAAGCTGCCCATGACGGAATCTCCTATAGACGAATGTATCTAGTCTTCCTCGCGCGGGTTTTCCACCGCGAGTTGGTCGAAGGCCAGATTGACCGGGTCGAGCAGCCCTGCGGCGCGCAGGTCGTCGATGCCCGGGAGGTCGCGGCGGCTATTGAGCCCGAAATGTGACAGAAATTCGGGGGTCGTCGAAAACATCAGCGGACGACCCGGCACGTCGCGTCGCCCGGCCGGTCGGATCCACCCGGCTTCCATGAGGACGTCGAGCGTGCCCTTCGCGGTCTGCACGCCGCGGATCGCCTCGATCTCGGCGCGCGTCACGGGCTCGTGATAGGCGATGATCGCCAGCGTCTCGATTCCCGCGCGGCTCAGCTTGCGCACCTCGTCGCGCCCGCGCCGCAGCAGGTGCGCCAGATCGGGGGCAGTCTGGAAATGCCAGCGCCCGCAGCGCTCGACCAGCTCGATGCCACGCCCGCGATAGCGGATCGCCAGCCGTTCCAGCGCACCGCGCACATCGCCCTCCCCGACGTGCGCGCGGATCGCGTCGCGGGTCAGCGGCTCGGTGGCGGCGAACAGCACCGCCTCGACCGCGCGTTCGTACGCGTCGGTCATGCGCCGGGACCCGCACCGTCGCCGCGGCGGACGTAGAGCGGTGCGAACGGCGCCTCCTGCTGCAATTCGGCCCGCCCCTGGCGCGCCAGCTCCAGCGCCGCCAGAAAGCTCGATGCCAGCGCCGAGCGCCGCAGCACCTCGCCCTCGACCGCGGGCAGGAAGCGCTCGATCGCGCACCACTCGATCGCACCGCCCAGCAGCGCACCGAGCCGGGCCAGCGCCGCCTCCAGCGTGAAAACCTCGCGATCGCGCACGACGTGCAGCACCGGGCGCGACCGCGCCGTGACGCGGCCATAGGCGGCGAGAAGATCGTAATATTCCACCGACCAGAACGCCTTGCGCACGACGTGCAATCCCTCCGGCGCGCCGCGAGTGAAGACGTCGCGGCCCAGCCGGTCGCGCGCCATCAATCGCGCGCCCGCGTCGCGCATCGCGTCGAACCGCTCCAGCCGCAGTTGCAGCCGCACCGCCAGCTCGTCGGCATCCGGTTCCTCCTCCGCATCGTCACGCGGCAGCAGCAGCGCCGACTTCAGGAAGGCGAGCCAGGCCGCCATCACGAGATAATCGGCGGCGAGGTCGAGCTGAAGGACGCGCGCCTGATCGACATAGGCCAGATATTGCTCGACCAGCTGCAGGATCGAGATGTCGCGCAGATCCACCTTCTGCGCGCGCGCGAGCGACAGCAGCAGGTCGAGCGGCCCTTCGAAGCCGTGCAGGTCGAGCGTCAGTTGTTCGGGCGCGGCGCTCATCGCGTCGCGACCGTCTCAATCAGGGCAGACCGATGCTCCACCGCGCCACACTGGCATGAACCGGCCCCTCCCTCCAAGTGCGGCGGACGCGCTCAGCGCGGCCCGCGCGGCCCGCGTGGACGAAACGCCCGATCGGGCCGCGGCGTGCGGAAACCTTCCGCCCGATTGTTGCGGCGCAGCTCGCGATATTCCTGCCGCACATCGCGCCGGTATTCGCGCCGCGCCTCGCCCCGCTCCTGCCGGAACTGGTCGCGGGTGATCCGCCCGTCGCGGAACGCCTGGCGGTCGGCCCGGACGTCGTTGCGGTAATCGCGCCGCTCGCGCCGCACGTCGCGACCGAAATCGCGCCAGTTCGCGCGAACCTCGCGGTTGCCGTAGCGACGCTGCTCCCAGTAGCGCCGCTGGCCGTCGTTCCACCGATACGGTCGACGTGCGCGATCGTACACGTAGGTGCCGCTACCCGGATAATAATAGTCGCCGTACCATCCATAAGAGCCGGCGCCATACCCGCCCGCATAATAAGGGTCGCCGTAATAGCCCGGCCCCGCCCCGACGCCGACCCCGACGCCCGAATAGCCATACCCATCGGTACACGCGGTCGCCGCGAGCGACAGCGTTCCCGGCAGACCGATCAGCAGCAGACGCGGCGAAAGCATCGCGATCCTCCAATACGGGAGTCTGGTGGCCGAAACGCGCCACCGATCGGTATCAACCGCGTGATATCGGGCGCAGTTCCTGCCCCGGAACTGCTATTTTGGGCGAAGCACCGGCACCCGGGCCTCGTTCAATGTCCCGGAAACGCCACCAGCGCCGATGCCGCGACGTCATCGGCGCGGAGCAGGTCGGCGCCGCCCAGGTCGGGAAGGTCGACGACGAACTGCGCCTGGGTGACGACCGCCCCGGCCTTGCGCAGCAGCCGCACCGCCGCGCGTGCGGTGCCGCCGGTCGCGATCAGGTCGTCGACCAGCAGCACGCGCGCGCCGGGCGCGCAGGCGTCGGCGTGGATCGCGATCCGGTCCTGCCCGTATTCAAGGGCATAGTCCTCGGCGATCGTCGCGCCCGGGAGCTTGCCGTCCTTGCGGATCAACAGCACGCCCGCGTTCAGCGGCACCGCCAGCGCCGCAGCAAAGATGAACCCGCGCGCCTCGACGCCCGCGACCAGATCCACCGGCCCGTCGACCGCGGCGACCATCCGCTCGATGCAGGCCGCAAGCCCCTGCGGCGACAGCAATAATGTCGTGATGTCGCGAAACTGGATGCCGGGCTTGGGAAAGTCCGGAATGGTGCGGATCAGCGCCTTCAGGTCGTCGTTCATGCACGACCGCCTACACGAAAACGGCGACCGGAACAGGTGTCCGGTCGCCGTTTCGGTTGGGGCCAGGTCGTCGGACGTGCCGGGCTGCGCCCGCCCCGCCGACCGCCGTGGCATGTCCTCACCTCGCTCGCGCAAGGTCAGGCTGCCCGCTCAGTGCTTCACGTTGCGCCAGACGTTCTGATACGCGCCCCAGGTCAGGTAGACGAAGATCAGCAGGAAGATGACCACCGCGACACCCGCGGCATGGCGCGCCTCGAGATTGGGCTCCGCGGTCCAGGTCAGGAAGGCGGCGACGTCGCGGGCCATCTGGTCCTTGGTCGCGCGGGTACCGTCCGAATAGGTCACCTGCCCGTCCGAGGTGATCGGCGGCGGCATCGCGATGTTGAGGTTCGCGAAATACGGGTTGTAGTGCAGCCCTTCCGGCGTCTTGGCGTCCGGGAATTCGCGCAGCAGCTCGGCCGGCTGGTCGCGATAGCCCATCAGCAGCGCATGGACGTAGTTCGAGCCGTCCTCGCGCGCCTTGGTCATCAACGACAGGTCTGGCGGCAGCGCGTTGTTGTTGGCGGCACGCGCGGCGACCTCGTTGGCGAAGGGCGACGGAAAGCGATCCGACGGCAGGTTCTTGCGCGTTGCCGCCTCGCCCGTCTCCGGATTGACGCTCGGCTGCTCGATCACCCACTGGTTGGCGATCGCCTTCACCTCGGCCTCCGAATAGCCGATCTTCTGAAGGTCGCGGAACGCGACGTACTTCAGCGAGTGGCAGGCGGCGCACACTTCCTTGTAGACCTGGAAGCCGCGCTGCACCTGCGCGCGATCGAACTTTCCGAAGAAGCCCGCAGACGACAGGTGAATGTCCTCGGGATGCTTGTGGAACGCATGTTCGGCGGTGTGCGGCGCCGGGTTCTGGATCGCGTCCTTCGCGGTGAAGAACAGCGCCAGCGCGAGCACGAAGACGAACCCCGCACCGACCAGCAGTGAAATGAGACGAACCATTGCCTGTCGAATCCCCTCTTCGTCTCTCTAGCTCAGCTCGCCATCGCGGTCTTGGCGGGCGACGTGCCGCCGTGCTTGGCCAGCACCGCCTCGGTGATCGAGTTCGGCAGCGGGCGCGGGCGCTCGGCCGCCGACACCAGCGGCAGGATGATGAGGAAGTGCGCGAAATAGTAACCGGCCGCGATCTGGCCCATCATCACGTTGCGTGCGGTCGCCTCCGCCCCGCCGACATAGCCGAGCACCAGCACGTCGAGCAGCAGCACGAGCAGGAACCAGCGATAGGTCGGCCGGTAGTTGGCCGAGCGCACCGGCGAGGCATCGAGCCATGGCAGGAAGAACAGCAGCAGGATCGAGCCGAACATCGCCAGCACGCCCCACAGCTTGGCCGGCAGGATGAAGTCGGCGGTGAAGCTCTTGAGGATCGCGTAGAACGGCAGGAAGTACCATTCCGGCACGATGTGCGCCGGCGTCGAGAGCGGGTTCGCCTCGATGTAATTGTCGGGGTGGCCGAGCAGGTTCGGCGAGAAGAACACGAAGAACGCGAACAGCAGAAAGAACACGCCGACGCCGACGCCGTCCTTGGCGGTGTAGTACGGGTGAAACGGCACTGTGTCCTGTTCGCCCTTCACGTCGACGCCGGTCGGGTTGTTCGAACCCGGGATATGCAGCGCCCAGATGTGCAGGATGATGACGCCCGCGATCACGAACGGCAGCAGATAGTGGAGCGAGAAGAAGCGGTTCAGCGCGGCATTGTCCGGCGCGAACCCGCCCAGCAGCCACACGCGCACCGTCTCGCCGACCAGCGGGATCGCCGAGAAGAAGCCGGTGATGACTTGCGCGCCCCAGAAGCTCATCTGCCCCCACGGGAGCACATAGCCCATGAACGCGGTGGCCATCATCAGCAGGAAGATGACGACGCCGAGCAGCCACACCATCTCGCGCGGCGCCTTGTACGAGCCGTAATACAGCCCGCGCCCGATGTGGATGTAGACGACCGCCAGGAACATCGACGCGCCGTTCGCGTGCGCATAGCGCAGGAACCAGCCGGCGTTGACGTCGCGCATGATGCTCTCGACCGAGCCGAACGCCACGCCGGCATTGGCGGCGTAATGCATCGCCAGCACGACGCCGGTGATGATCTGGATCACCAGCGCCGCGCCCGCGAGCACGCCAAAGTTCCAGAAATAATTCAGGTTGCGCGGCACCGGATAGCCCGCGCCGATCGCGTTGTAGACGAGGCGCGGCAGCGGCAGCTTCTCGTCCATCCACCGCATCAGCGGCTGCTTCGGCTCGTAATGCTTGGCCCAGGGAAAGCTCATCTTCGTATCTCCCCTCAGCCGACCGTCACGACGGTGTCGGAATTGAACGTGTACTCGGGCACGTGCAGGTTCTGCGGCGCCGGACCCTGCCGGATGCGGCCGGCGGTGTCATAGGCCGAGCCGTGGCACGGGCAGAAATAGCCGCCGAACGGCCCCTTGTTCTCGCCCTCGCCCGCGCCCAGCGGCACGCATCCCAGGTGGGTGCAGACGCCGAGCGTGATGAGCCAGTTCTTCTTGCCCGCCTTGGTCCGCTCCTCCAGCGTCTCCGGATCGCGCAGCGAGGAGATGTTGACCGCATCGGCCTCGGCGATCTCCTTGGGCGTGAGGTTGCGGACGAACAGCGGCTGCTTGCGGAAGCTGGCCTTGATCGCCTGGCCGGGCGCGATCTTCGAGATGTCGATCTCGGTCGTCGACAGCGCCAGCACGTCGGCCGACGGGTTCATCTGGTTGATGAGCGGAAGGACGATCGCGACCGCACCGATGCCGGCAAAGGACACCGCGGCGATGTTGATGAAGTCGCGGCGGCGCGGGTCGTGCGTCGCCTCATGGTAGGGCGCGGGATCTTCGCCGAGTGGGATTTCCTGCTCTGCCGTCGCCATTCGCGTCACACCTCTGCCCGTTCCTCTGTCCGGCGGGTGGCTGATGCCGCGTGCGACACTGGTGCTCCCCGCCTGTGACCTGCCCGTCCCCACGGCGGCCCTTTCCGGCCTGATAGCCGTGCCCTCGCCGCTTTGCCAACAGCATTTTACGCCGGTAAGGGCACGGCCATGCGGATCGCGCTCTACCAGCCCGACATTGCGGGCAACGTCGGCACCCTGCTGCGGCTGGCGGCGTGCATGGACGTGGGCGTCGACCTGATCGAGCCGATGGGATTTCCGTGGAGCGACCGTGCGCTGGCGCGCGCGGGGATGGATTATGCGGGCCAGGTCGACGTGCGCCGTCATGCCGATTGGGAGGCGTTCCTCGGCGCCGCGACGGGGCGGATCGTGCTGGCGACGACCGCCGGGGCGATGCCGCTGCCGCACGTGCGGTTCGAACGCGACGACATCCTGCTGCTGGGCAGCGAGGGGGCGGGCGTGCCGGCCGACGTCCATGCGCGCGCCGACCTGCGCGTGCGGATACCGATGCGCAGCGGCCTGCGCTCGCTCAACGTGGCGGTGGCGGGGGCGATGCTGCTGGGCGAGGCGCTGCGGCAGACCGGGGGCTGGCCGGCGGCGTGACCCGCGCGATCGCGGCCCAGACGTGGGCGAACAGCCCGGCGCTGTCGTGGTGGAGGTTGTGGCCGCCGGGCATCGCAACGATCGTCGCGCCCGGGATGCGGAGCTGCGGACAAAGGCTGTCGTCCTCCTCCTGCCCGTAGATGCAGGTGAGCGGCGCCCAGGTAAGCGTGTTGCCGGTGGTTCGCCCGATACTGTCGGGGGTGCCGCGATAGGCCCAGCCGGTCGGGTCGGCGCGGAAGAACACGGTGTCGCCGGGCAGGATCAGCACGATGCCGGCGACATGCGCGCGCAGGTCGGCGGGCAGGTTCGCCAGCCCGGTCTGGACGATGTCGGCGCCATAGGACTGGCCCATGACGACGATGCGGTCCTTGCCGGTCCGCGCGACGGCATTGCGGATCGCGTCGGCGACGAACGCGTCGACCTCCGCGCGGGTGCGGCGGCTGCGAAAGACGGCGGGCGAGGAGACGCCGAGGACCGGAACGTGATGCTCGGTCAACCCGCGCGAGGTCGACGCGCCGAGCAGGAAACGCAGCCCCATGTCGCCCGAGACGTTGACGACCGCGACGTGGCTTAGCGGCGGCTGCGCGGGGTAGAGATGATAGGGGTCGCGGTCGAAATAGCCTGCCGCCGCCACCGCGGCGCAGACGAAGGCCGAGCTGACTGCGGTGACGCGGATGCCGCGCCAGAAGGACGTTGCGCTCATGATCCGCGCTGTGCCACCGCGCTGGCGCCTTGGCCAGCGGCAGGCGAGCGCCTATGGCACCGGCATGATGACGCTGGATGACGAACAGGCCGCCGCGCGCGCCTGGTTCGAGGAGTTGCGCGACCGGATCTGCGCCGAGTTCGAGGCGATCGAGCGCGAGGCCGGGTCGGACGCGCGGTTCGACTACACACCCTGGGAGCGCGCCGACCCGAGCGGCGAGCCCGGCGGCGGCGGCGTGCGCGGGGTGATGAAGGGCCGCGTGTTCGAAAAGGTCGGGGTCAACGTCTCCACCGTCGGGGGCACGTTCGAGGGCGATTTCGCGCGCACCATCCACGGGGCGGGCGAGGATCCGCGCTTCTTCGCGACCGGCATCAGCCTGGTCGCGCACATGGCCAATCCGCACGTGCCGGCCGTGCATATGAACACGCGCTTCCTGGTGACGACCAGGCGCTGGTTCGGAGGCGGTGCGGACCTGAACCCGCCGCTGCCGATCGCGGAGGATACCGCGGATTTCCACGACACCTTGCGGCGTGCCTGCGATGCGCACGATCCGGCGCATTATCCGCGCTTCAAGGAATGGGCCGACGAGTATTTCTATATTCCGCATCGCCGGGTGCATCGCGGCGTGGGCGGGATTTTCTACGATCATCTGGAGGGCGATTTCGCCGCCGATTTCGCGTTCACGCAGGACGTGGGGCGCGCCTTCCTCGACGCCTTCCCGCGGATCGTGCGACGCCGGATGGACATGCCGTTCAGCGACGCCGACATCGCCGCGCAGCGCGCGTGGCGCGGGCGCTATGCCGAGTTCAACCTCGTCTATGACCGCGGCACCCTGTTCGGACTGAAGACCGGCGGAAACATCGACGCGATCCTGATGAGCCTGCCGCCGGTGGCCACATGGGACTGACATCGGTTCCCGACGATCACGTCGCGACGATCGTCACCACGCTGGAGATGACCGAGCGCCCGCGCGCGCGGGCGTTGCCGGATGCGCCGCTGCGACTGGTGCGGTGGGAGGCGCCGGCGGCGGAGAAATATCGTGCCCTGTTCCGCCGGGTGGGGGCGCCGTGGCTGTGGTTCTCGCGGCTGGTGATGGACGAGGCGGCGCTGATCGCGATCATCCATGACCCGGCGGTGGAAGTCTATGCAGTGGTCGATCGCGCGGGCGTGGAGGTCGGGATGCTGGAGCTCGACTTCCGCGCGCGCGGCGCGTGCGAGATCGGCTATTTCGCGCTCGTGCCCGAGCTGGCCGGGCGCGGGCTGGGGCGATGGTTGATGGCGCAGGCGCTGATGCTGGCGTGGCGTGGCGGCATTGAGCGCGTGTGGGTGCACACCTGCACGCTCGACCACCCGCGTGCATTGGGCTTCTACCGCGCACAAGGCTTCGTTGCGATCAGGCGGACGGTGGAGACGTTCGCCGACCCGCGGGTGCTGGGCGTGCTGCCCGCCGACGCCGCGCCTCAGGTGCCCTTGCTGGCACGGACGCGATAGGCGACGACGCCGAGCAGCAGCGTCGCCAGCGCATAAGCGGCGCCGATCGCGGCGATCAGCGCATCGACGAGCGCCAGCGCGACCGGGTTGGCGGCGCCGGCGCGCAGCGCTTCGTCCGCCAGCAGCAGCGGGGACACCGCCAGCCACTGCGCGAGGAACAGCGCGACCAGCGCGCCGGTCAATGCACGGTCGAGCCCCTTGGTCATCTTCCAGCTGAGCCGCAGCGCGGGCAGCGGGCGGAGCGCCGGGTGGCGCGCCATCGCGGGAATCGCCACGATCAGCCGCGCCTGAAGGTAGAGGCCGGGGAGCACCAGCATCCACAGCCCCATCGACACCGGCACGGCGATCGCGATGCCGGCGATCGTGAACGCCACCAGCCGGACCATCGCCTGCCCCAGCGACTGGCCGATCGTCAGCCGGTCGGGCTCGAGCAGGAACAGAGCAACCGCGGCGATGCCATAGGTGCCGACCAGCTCGGCAAGCAGGAACCAGATGCCGTTGCCCTGGCCCCAGACCGCCACCGCCTGCATCCACGCCTGCATCACCACCTCGTCGCGCGGCGCGGCCGGCAGCGGGGCCGCCGGATCGCACAGCAGCAGCGCGGCGAAGGCGGGCAGGAAGACGAAGGTGCCGACGATCGGCAGCACCAGCGCCGCATCGCGCCGGAACAGCCGCCAGACGATCGACAACAGCCCGGCGACGCCGATCGTCATGCGAGCGGCGCCATGCGCTGCTCACGCTCCACGGCGGCGACATAGAAGCGTGCGTTGAACACCGTCTGCACGACGGTGGCGCCAGCCGAAATCAACCCGCTGACCACCGCCAGCACGAACCGCACCGTGCCGACCGCCTCCGCGCCCAGCACGAGCCGCGCGACGACGCCGACCACCGACGAGACGGCGAGCATCACGACCGCAAGCACGATGAAGTAAAGGATCAGGACGCCGATCAGCCGCAGGGTCGCACCACGCGTCAGCGCCAGGCTGCGGCGCAGCGCGCCCACCCCGCGGCGTTCGTTGACGATGACCGCGAACAGCGGGACGATCCGGGCGGTGACCCAGATCGCCAGCACGCCACCGGCGATGGTCGCCAGGCCGATCCCGACGCTGGCGCCCGGCGCGGCCTGCGACATGTCGACCGTGCCCTGCGCGCTCAGATGGGCACCGGAATAGACGAAGAACAACGCGATCGGCACCGCCACCACCAGCAGCGCGATCGCCAGCGCCACGCTCACCCCCAAGGCGGGCAGCAGCCGCTGGCGCGCGATCCGAAAACCCTGCGCACGGTCGACCAGCGGGTCGCTGGCCACCGCCGTCATCGCGAGGACACCCGTTACCAGCAGCGCGACCACCACCAGCTGGATCAGCGAACCGAGCAACGATGCCCCCGTGGGCACCGACACGACGTTGCCCACCGCCCCGACGGCGATCGCGGGAAGCACCATCGTCAGAAACGCGATGCCGGCGAGGATGGCGGCGCGTCCGCGCAGCACATCGACCGTGCGGTCCCACACATCGCTGATCCTGACCATCGCCACCCCTCGCGTCCCCTGCGACTTACCATCACCGGGCCTAGGGGCCATTCCGCCGCCGGGCAATGGGCGTCATCGCCACCGCCCTGCCTCTCGCCTGCCACCGCGCCGCCTTGCCAAGCGCCCTCGCCGCCCGCATCTGACCCGGCGTGGATACCGAGACGAACGGAAGCGCCGCCGGACCGGGCGGCATCGAATGGCGCGTGACGCCGGGGCTGACCGACTATGCGCAGGCGCTCGCCGAGATGGAGGCGCGTGCGGCGGCGGTCGCGGCGGGCGCGGCGCGCGAGCTGGTGTGGCTGCTCGAACATCCGCCGGTCTACACCGCCGGCACCAGCGCCGACCCGAGCGAACTGGTCGACCCGCGCTTCCCGGTGGTGCCGGCCGGGCGCGGCGGGCGCTATACCTATCACGGTCCGGGGCAGCGCGTGGGCTATCTGGTGCTAAACCTGAACAAGCGCGGGCGCGACGTGCGCTGTTTCGTGCATGCGGTGGAAGGCTGGGTGATCGACGCGCTGGCGCGGATCGGCATCGCGGCGTTCCGCGCCGAGGGGCGGATCGGTATCTGGACCCGCGACGCCGCCGGACAGGAGGCGAAGATCGGCGCGATCGGGATCCGGGTGCGCCGCTGGGTGACGCTGCACGGCTTTTCGGTCAATCTGTCGCCCGACCTGCAGCATTTCACCGGGATCGTGCCGTGCGGGCTGGCGGAGTTCCCCGTCACCAGCGCTGCCGCGCTGGACGCGCCGTCCGACACTGCAACTTTCGACGCGGCTCTGGCGTTCACCGCCGAGGCCTTTCTCAATAGCCTGATTTGTGCGGGTGAAAACGAGACTTGAGGGGCCGGTCATCTGTGATTAATGTCCACGTCGGTTTGGGAACAAAAAACGGCCGGTCGGTCGCCAAATCCATAGTCTAGGGAGCAAATTCATGCGTGCAGTCATCACCAAGGTCCTGGCCGGTTCGGCGCTCGCGGCGGCCGCTCTCGCGGTTTCGGCGTGCGGCTCGAAGACCGAGGGCACCGAGAACACCATGGTCACCGACATGAACGCCACCGAGGGCATGGACACCATGACCGACAACATGACCGCCGTGGACGGCGCGATGAACGGCGGCATGATGGCCAACGACACCGGCATGAGCAACGACATGATGATGTCGAACATGGGCGGCATGTCGAACGCGATGTAATCTGCCGGTTCGGCGATTGTATCAGAAGGGCCGTCCGGGCAACCGGGCGGCCTTTCTTCTTCCGGGCACGCGCTCTTCTTTCCGCCACGGCTAGATCACGCAACCAACCGTTACGCTCCGCGAACAGATGCCGCACCCGCAAGCAATTTGCGGTAAACCGAATCTTCCCCGCGCCGATTTGCGCTTGGGTCCCCTGCCGAAGTTATTGTAAACGGAACCGCATGCGGCGCTGCCGTGCGCGAGGAGTTTGGGGACATGCAAAAGGTGGGGATCGCCGGGGCCGTGGCGGCACTGGCGGCAGGATTGATGGTCGCGACGCCGGCGGCGGCGCAATTCTATATGAAGAGCAAGGATCTGCGCGGAGAGCGCGTGCGTGGCGACGAACCGGGCATCGGCCAGGCGCTGCCGGGCGCGACGCCCGACGAGCTTCGCGCGGCGATGGTGTGGAACATGCGCGCGGCGCTGAACGTCGCGGCGCTGCAATGTCAGTTCGAGCCGTCGCTGCTGACCGTGCAGAACTACAATGCGATCCTGTCCGATCACAAGCAGGAGCTGGCGCAATCCTATGCCGCGCTCGGCAAGTATTTCGAGCGGGTCGCCAAGACCAAGAAGGACGGCCAGAGTGCGCTCGATCAATTCGGTACGCGCACCTATTCGGGCTTTGCGACGGTTGCGGCGCAATACGGCTTCTGCGGCACGGCGTCGAGCATCGGGCGCGAGGCGCTGTACGCGCCGCGCGGCAGCTTCGGCGACATCGCGCTGTCGCGGATGCGCGAAGTGCGCAACAGCCTGACGCCGTGGGGTGAGCAGCAGTTTCCGCGCATGGAGGTCCGCCTGACTCCCGCCTTCCTGCCGCGGTTCGACAAGGCTTGCTGGAAGAAGGACGAGTTCGTCGTCAAGAAGTGCGGCGAGCCGTTCGGGGCGGTGGTGTACGCGGCGCGGTAAGGCCAAGGGAACGCCGAGGACCGCGGCAGGCCGCCCTCGATCGGGCGGTCGTTCCCGGCGTTCTTCGTCATCCCCGCACAGGCGGGAGTCCAGAACCTCGGACGTTTGGGCCCTTTCGAGAACCTGCGCGTCTGGATCCGCGCCTGCGCGGGGATGACGAAGAAGGTGGGCGACGTCGGCGGTGCCGGCCCGTTCGCGGTTATCGCAACCCCAGCAGCTTGTGCGTCTGGAGCGACAGCCGCCACTTCGGCCGCTCCATTACCACCGCCATCGCGGCCTCGACATTCGCCACCCCCGCCGCATCGTCGAGCGGCTGGAGCAGGAAATTGGCGAAGTCCCATTCCTCGATCGCGGCGATATCGGTGCCGGGCTGCGGCCAGACCAGTTTCAGTTCGTGGCCAGAGCGTTGCACGGTCTCGCTGCCGGCCTTCGGGCTGATGCAGACCCAGTCGATACCGGGATGTACCGGCAACGTCCCATTGCTCTCGATCGCGATCTCGAACCCGGCGGCGTGGAGCGCGTCGACCAGCGCATCGTCCACCTGAAGCATCGGTTCGCCCCCGGTCAGCACCACGAAGCGGCGCGTGCCGTCCGCACCCCAGAAGCCCGCAACCGCCGCGACCAGCGCCGCGGCATCGGCGAACTTGCCGCCGCCCAGCCCGTCGGTGCCGACGAAATCGGTGTCGCAGAAGCGGCAGATCGCGGCCGCGCGGTCCTGCTCGCGGCCCGACCACAGGTTGCACCCGGCGAAGCGCACGAACACCGCGCGCCGCCCGGCCTGCACGCCCTCGCCCTGGAGCGTCAGGAACATTTCCTTGACGGCGTAGCTCATCAGGGGGCCGGCGGGGTGACGGCGTACTCGGTCGGGTCGGGGACACCCGCTTCCTCGAAGCCCTTGTGGCGCAGGCGGCAGCTGTCGCACATTCCGCAATGCCGCGCCCCCGGCGCGGGATCGTAGCACGACCAGCTCATCCCCATGTCGAGCCCCAGGCGGGCACCCTCGCGCACGATATCGGCCTTGGTCATGTGCTGGAGCGGCGCGCGGAAGCGAAAGGGCGTGCCTTCGACCCCCGCCTTGGTCGCCAGCTCCGCGGTCTGCTCGAACGAGGCGATGAATTCGGGGCGGCAATCGGGATAGCCCGAATAATCGAGCGCGTTGACGCCGAGGTAGATGTCGCGCGCGCCCGCCGCCTCCGCCCAGCCGAGCGCGAGGCTCATGAAGATCGTGTTGCGCGCAGGCACGTAGGTGACCGGAATCGCATCGCCGACGCCGTCCTTGGGCACGTCGATGGCGCTGTCGGTCAGCGCCGATCCGCCGAACGCCGACAGGTCGATAGGCAGGACGACGTGCCGCACTGCGCCGAGGGCGACCGCGACGCGGCGGGCGGCGGCGAGTTCGACCTGATGCCGCTGGTTATAGTCGATCGACAGCGCCAGCAGCGGGTGCCCCGCCTCGCGCGCCAGCGCCGCCGACACCAACGAGTCGAGGCCGCCCGAAACGAGCGCGACTGCGGGAGTAAGACTGGTCATGATCGCGGCGAGCTAGGCGCTTGGGCGGCGAAGTGCAACCGCCTCTCCGGCGGCGCGGTCCCGAAAAAAAAGACGGGTCGCCATGGTGGCGACCCGCAGGGTGCCCGTGAGGGCGGGGAGAGAGCATGCCGCCGAAACAGCATGGCATCCGTATGGCGGAAAAAGGTTAACGAAGGATTAGGCGCGGCTGTCCGGCCGTCACGCCAGTTCGTCGGCCTTCATCGGGAACACCGTCGAGCAGAACGCGCAGTCGACCGCGATCACCCCGTCCGCGTCGGCCATTTCCAGCCGTTGCTCGAGCGGGAAGCGCGCCAGAACCGAGCGGATGTGCTCGACGGTGCAGCGACAGCCGCGCGACACGCCCTGCGCCTCCAGCACGCGAACCTCGCTCTCCTCGTTGAACAGCCGCCAGATCAGCGTTTCGAGCGGCAGCGCAGGGTCGGCGAGTTCGTCGGCCGCGATCGTGCGGCCAAGTGCCTCGACATGCTCCCATTCGGGATGGTCGAGCTTGGTATGCAGCCGCTCGCGCCCCTCCTCGCCCTCCGGCAGATGTTGCAGGAGGAGTCCGCCCGCGACGCAGCGGCCGGCGTCGTCCTTGTGCATGCCGACGCGCACGAGGGTGGGGATCTGCTCGGACTGGTAGAAATAGCTTTGCGCCGCCTCGGCCAGCGTGTCGCCGTCGAGCGGGACAATGCCCTGGTAACGCTCGCCGGTGGTGGCCAGGTCGAAGGTGATCGCGAGATAGCCGGGACCGAACAACGCGAACAGCGTCGGGTCGGCGGGGCCGGCGGCCAGCTTGTCGGCGTCGAACTGCACGTAGCCGCGCACCTCGCCGCCGCGCCAGTCGCAGACCAGCAGCGTGACGATGCCGTCCTGCGTCTGCGTCTGCATGGTCAGCTGGCCGGCGGGGTCCTTCAGCGTCGCGCCGATCAGCGCGGTCAGCGTCAGCGCCTCGGTCAGCAGCTTCTCGATCGCGGGCGGATAGGCGTGCGCGGACAGGATCGCGTCGAGCGTCGGCCCGAGCCGCACCACGCGTCCGCGCGCATGGCGATCGGGAATGGTGAAGCCGAGCGCACGGTCGAGATCGGGAGTGTCGGTCATAAATCCTCGTGCAACCAACGCCCACCCACACCGTCATCCCGGCGCAGGCCGGGATCCATGTCTCCGCAGGAGCGGAGCCGGCGGCGCTTGCGGCACGATGGATCCCGGCCTGCGCCGGGATGACGGAGGAAGGAAGGGCAGCCGCTCACGCGAGCAGCGACGATTGGGTAGATGGTAGCGGCCGCCCCCGCGATCAACCGATCTGCCCCAGGCACCAGCGCAGGATCGCCTTCTGCGCATGGAGCCGGTTCTCCGCCTCCGCCCAGATCAGCGATTGCGGACCGTCGATGACCTCCGGGGTCACTTCCTCGCCGCGGTGCGCGGGGAGGCAGTGGAGGAACGTCGCATCGGGCTTGGCGGCGGCCATCAGCGCGGCGTCGACCTGGTACGGCATCATCGCAGCCAGCTTCGTCTCGGCATGCGCCTGCCCCATCGAGATCCAGGTGTCGGTGACGATCACGTCGGCACCCTCGACCGCCTCGCGCGGATCGGCGACGACCCGCGCGCGACCGTTCGCGCGGACGATCGCCTCCTCCTCGGGCTGGAACCCCTGCGGACAGGCGGCCACGACGTCGAAGTGCATCAGCGACGCCGCCTCGACGATCGACGCAAGCACGTTGTTGCCGTCGCCCAGCCACGCGACCTTCAGGCCGGGCAGCGCCTTGCCGCTCTCGATGATCGTCAGCAGGTCCGCCATGATCTGGCACGGGTGGGAGGCGTCGGTCAGCCCGTTGATGACCGGGACGGTCGCGTATTGCGCCATCTCCTCAACCTTCGCATGGTCGTCGGTGCGGATCATGATCGCGTCGACATAGCCGGAAAGCACGCGGGCGGTATCCGCCACCGTCTCGCCGCGACCGAGCTGCATCTGCCCGGCTTCCATCACGATCGACTGCCCGCCCAGCTGGCGCGTCGCCATATCGAACGACACGCGCGTGCGCGTCGAATTCTTCTCGAAGATCATCGCCAGCACATGCCCGGCGAGCGGCGCGTCGGCGTCGACACGGCCCTTGGTCCAGCCGGCGCGCGCCTGCTTGCGCGTCAGCGCGTCGTCCAGCATCGCCGCGATCGCGTCGGGCCCGGCATCGGTCAGGTTCAGGAAATGGCGCATGGTATTTTCCCCCAAACCCCGCGCGCCGCGCGGGGATCAGGCCATCGATCCCCGCGACCCGCGCGGGGATCAGGCCATCAATCGTCGGCGACCGGTACGTAGACGCGGGCGGCCTCGCTCAGCTTCTCGACGCATTCGGCGATGTGGCTCTCGTCGATCACCAGCGGCGGCAGGATGCGCACGACATTCTCGCCGGCGGCGACCAGCAGCAGCCCGTGATGGTCGCGGCAGTGCGCGACGAAGCGACGGCTGTCGCTCTTGAGCTTCAGTCCCTGCATCAACCCGTGGCCACGCACCGAATCGAACAGGGTGTCGTGGTTGGGGATCATCTGCTCCAGCGAGGAGCGCAGCCGCTCGCCCATCTGCGCGACGTGATCAAGGAAGCCGTCGGCCAGGATCACGTCCAGCACCGCCTCGCCCGCCGCCATCGCCAGCGGGTTGCCGCCATAGGTGGAGCCGTGCGTGCCGAACACCATGCCCTTCGCGGCCTCGGCAGTCGCCAGGCACGCGCCGAGCGGGAAACCGCCGCCGATCCCCTTGGCCGCGGCCATGATGTCGGGGGTGATGCCGTACAGCTCGTGCGCGAAGAACTTCCCCGTCCGGCCGTACCCCGCCTGCACCTCGTCGAGCACCAGCAGCAGGCCGTGTTCGTCGCACGCCTTGCGGAGCCCTTGCAGGAACTCCATCGACGCCGGGCGAATGCCGCCCTCGCCCTGGATCGGCTCGACCAGGAAGCCGGCGGTATGCTCGTCGATCAGCGCCAGCGCGCCCTCCAGATCGTTGAACTGCGCGTATTTGAAGCCCGGCAGCAGCGGCTCGAACCCGTCGCGCATCTTCGGCTGGTTGGTCGCCGAGATCGTCCCCAGCGTCCGCCCGTGGAAAGCGGTGTCGAAGGTGATCAGGTCGGTTCGCTGCGGATTGCCGTTCGCGAAATGGTAGCGGCGCGCGGTCTTGATCGCGCACTCCACCGCCTCGGCCCCCGAATTCGTGAAGAAGACGGTGTCGGCGAAGCTATGGTCGACGAGGCGCTTCGCGAAATGCTCGCCCTGCGGACTGCCGTAAAGGTTGCTGACGTGCATCAGCGTCGCGGCCTGTTCCGAAATCGCCTTGACCAGCGCCGGGTGGCCGTGGCCGAGCGCGTTCACCGCGATGCCGCTGGCGAAATCGAGATATTGCTCACCGTCCTCGCCGTAGAGGTACACGCCCTCCCCGCGCACCGGTCGCACGCCGCACCGCGGGTAAACGGGCATCAGCGGCGGGATGGATGCGTCAGGCGACACGGCGACCTTCTCCTGGAAAAGAACAAGGGCGGCCCGACAGGACCGCCCGGAGCCGCCTGATACGGGCAAAGCCCCACCTGAATCAACACCGCGTCAGCGCGCCGTTGCGCTCTGCACCGCGACCGCCAGCGCCAGTACGAAGGCGAAGCCGGTTGCGCCCCACAAGGCATGCGTCCCGACCGCGGCATAGGCCAGCGCACCCGCGCCCGCACCGACCATCAACCCGCTCCACAGCAGCAGGTACGGCAGCCAGCCGGTACGCGGCGCGATGCCCATCAGCGCGCGCGCCAGCGCCTGCCCAAGCCGCACCAGCGTGCCGGTCATATAGGTAATCGGGATCGAGCGCCCATCGCGCTGAAACACGACGTTGAGCGCCCCCATCGCGGCGGCGAGCAGCACGGCGCCGGTGCCGCCGACCATCAGCAACGCCGCCCAGGCGAGCAGCGCGGTGGTGAGCAGGATTGTCGCAGCGGGCGCCCAGCGCCCAAGCCGCTCGCTCACTACCGCCGCCGCCATGACCCCCGCGACAAAGGCAAGGATCAGCGCCGCGGTCATCCGCCACCACCCGCCGCCGTTGGCGGCGTCGACCGCCAGCTGCGTCGAATTGCCGCTCATGAACGAGACGAACAGCCCGCCGATGCGCAGGAACCCGACCGCATCGACGAACCCCGCCAAGGCAGCGAGCGCGATCGCGAACGGCCAGTCGGCGCGCCCCCCGCTCACGCGTCGATCGCTTCCTCGTCCAGCCGCGCCGCATTCTCCTGGATGAAGGCGAAGCGGTGGGCCGGGTTGGTGCCCATCAGGCGGTCGACGAGGTCCTTCACGCCGGCGCGCTCCTCGTATTCCTGCGGCAGCGTGATGCGGATCATGCTGCGCTTCGCCGGGTCCATCGTCGTTTCGCGCAACTGCGCCGGGTTCATCTCGCCCAGCCCCTTGAAGCGTGCGACCTCGACCTTCTTGCCCTTGAACGCCGTGCGCTCCAGCTCGGCGCGGTGCGCGTCGTCTCGGGCGTAGAGGCTCCTGGTGCCCGCGGTCAGGCGGTAGAGCGGCGGCTGCGCGAGGTAGAGGTGCCCCTGTCGCACCAGGTCCGGCATCTCCTGGAAGAAGAACGTCATCAGCAGCGTCGCGATATGCGCGCCGTCGACGTCGGCGTCGGTCATGATGACGACGCGTTCGTAGCGGAGCTGTTCGGGGCGGCAATCCTTGCGCGTGCCGCAGCCGAGCGCCTGGATGAGGTCGGCGATCTCCTGATTGGCGAGGATCTTGGCGCTGGTCGCCGAGGCGACGTTCAGGATCTTGCCGCGGATCGGCAGGATCGCCTGCGTCCTGCGGTCGCGCGCCTGTTTCGCCGAGCCGCCCGCCGAATCGCCCTCGACGATGAACAGCTCGGTGCCATCGGGCGAATCGGCGGCGCAATCGGTCAGCTTGCCGGGCAGCCGCAGCTTGCGCGCCGAGGTGGCGGTCTTGCGCTTCACGTCGCGCTCGGCCTTGCGGCGCAGGCGTTCGTCCATCCGCTCCAGCACATAACCGAGCAGCGCCTTGCCGCGGTCCATGTTGTGGCCGAGCCAATGATCGAAATGGTCGCGCATCGCCTTTTCGACCAGCCCGGCCGCCTCGGGGGAGGTCAGGCGGTCCTTGGTCTGCGACTGGAATTGCGGCTCGCGGATGAAGACAGACAGCATCAGCTCGCTGCCGACCATCACGTCGTCGGCGGTCAGCTCCTTGGCGCGCTTGTTGCCGACCAGATCGCCGAACTGGCGCAGGCCGCGCACCAGCGCCTGCCGCAGCCCCTGTTCGTGCGTGCCGCCGTCGGGGGTCGGGATGGTGTTGCAATACCAGCTGTAGCTGCCCTCGCTCCATAGCGGCCAGGCGATCGCCCATTCCACCTTGCCCTGCGCCTCGGGGAATTCCTGCTGCCCGGCGAAGAAGTCGGCCGTGGCGCATTCGCGCTTCCCGAGCTGTTCCTTGAGGTGATCGGAGAGGCCGCCCGGGAACTGGAACACCGCCTCGGCAGGCGTATCGTCGGTGATCAGCGACGCCGCGCACTTCCAGCGGATCTCGACGCCCGCGAACAGATACGCCTTCGATCGCGCCAGCTTGTAGAGGCGCGCGGGCTTGAACAGCAATTCGGGGCCGAAGATCTCGGTATCGGGGACGAAGCTGACGGTGGTGCCGCGGCGGTTCGAGGCCGCGCCGACATTCTCGAGCGGGCCGAGCGTCTGCCCGCGGGCGAAGCGCTGGCGATAGAGCTGCCGGTCGCGCGCCACCTCGACCACCGTCTCGCTCGACAGCGCGTTGACCACCGACACGCCGACGCCGTGGAGGCCGCCGGAGGTGGCATAGGCCTTGCCCGAGAACTTGCCGCCGGAGTGAAGCATCGAGAGGATGACCTCGAGCGCCGACTTGTCGGGAAACTTCGGGTGCGGATCGACCGGCATCCCGCGGCCGTTGTCGACGATCGTCAGGCGATTGCCGGCATCCAGCGTCACCTCGATCCGCGTCGCATGGCCCGCGACCGCCTCGTCCATCGCATTGTCGAGCACCTCGGCGGCGAGGTGGTGCATCGCGCGCTCGTCGGTGCCGCCGACGTACATGCCGGGACGGCGGCGGACCGGCTCCAGCCCCTCCAGCACCTCGATCGACGACGCGTCATATTGCGTGGGAGCAGCGGTGGCGGACGCGAAGAGATCGGACATAGGGGCCATATACGGAACATCGGCCGCGCGCGCCACCGCGGCCGCAGCAACCCTTCCTTACGCAACCTGCGGGACGACCGCGCCGTTCGGGGCGGGCATCATCAGGGAGTTCGATGAATGAAGGCGTTTGTTCTGGCGGCGGCGGCCGCGGTAGTGGCGGTGCCGGCGATGGCACAGGACGGGGCGAACAGCGACCCGTCGGTCAGCACCGGCTTCTCGGGCATCTACGTCGGCGCCTCGGGCGGGTATGACGTGCAGCCCAACGACGGTGGATCGACGATCCAGTTCGACCGCAACCTGGACGGGCGGTTCGGCGACACCGTGCTGACCGGCACCGGCGCCAATGCGTTCGCGCCGGGCTTCTGCGGCGGGCGCGCGCAGGCCGCCACCGGTCCGCAGAACGGCGGGCCGGGGTGCCGCAACGACCGCGACGGGTGGTCCTACAACGCGCGCGTCGGCTTCGACCATCAGGCCGGGCCGATCGTCTACGGCGTTGTCGGCGAGTTCGGGAAGAGCGACATCCGTGACAGCGTGACCGGCTTCTCCTCGACCCCCGCCAATTACGTGATGACGCGCGAGATCAGCTGGGAAGCCGCGGTGCGCGCGCGCGCCGGCTACACCCCCAACGATTCGACGCTGTTCTACGGTACGTTCGGGCCGTCGTACGCACGGATCGATCGCGACTTCTCGTCCAGCCAGAGCACCAACACGTTCGGGCAGCGCGGCAAGCGCAACCAGTTCGGATTCCAGGGCGGCGGCGGAATCGAGCAGCGGTTCGGCGACCACTTCTCGATCGGCATGGAATATGTCTACCACCAGTATCAGGACAACGACTTCCGCGTCCGCGCCGCCGGACCGGCCGGCACGCCGTTCACCAATGCCAACAACGGCGGAACGGTGAACGGGACGGACTTCCGGCGCTCGGACGACAAGTTCAACTGGCACAGCCTGCGCGCGACGGCGGCGTTTAGGTTTTAAGGCGTAGCGTGGCCCCGGCCTGCGCAGCAGGTCCGGGGACTCACGCCAGCCCGGCCAGCGGGGCGGCGCCCGTCTGACGACGCGGCTTTGCCGCGGCGGGTTCGTCGCGAACCCTTCTTCTAGTCGTCACCCCGGCGGAAGCCGGGATGACGGGTGGATAACAGGGTAACCAATGAGCGACCCGCCGCGGGCAAAGCCCGCGTCGTCGGACGCGGCTTTACGCCGCGCCGGCCGCGCCGACGGCTGACGCGCGCTCCAGCGCCGCTGGAGCTTGCGCGGTCGGCGTCACCGCATCCGCGGACCCCCGAACGGCAGCGGCGCCGCGCGCCGGTCGCGCCGTGGCAGCTGCGCCTGATACGCGTGCCCGCAATGGGTGACGCAATAAGGGAAGCCCGGGTTCACCTTCTCGCCGCAGAAATGGAAGTCCGGCTCGCCCGGATGCCCGAGCGGCCACTTGCAGATCTTGTCGTTGAGATCGAGCAGCGACGTCTTGTCGGCATATTCGGGCGCGGTGCGCGCGGGGACCAGGCGGCGCGGTGGCGCCGGGGCGATCGGCGGCTGCTGCTCGCCCGGCGCCTGGCGCACGAAGCCGCCGGGGCCGACCGAGCGCAGCACCGGCTGCGGCGCGCGCTCCGGCGCCGGAGCGGCGGCCACCGCCTCGTCCTGATCGTCGGCGGCGAAGGGGGCATCGTCCTCCTCCTCGTCCTCCACCACCGGCGGGGCCGGCGGGGGCGGCGCGACGGGGGCCGCGGCGACCGGCTTCGGACGCGGCTCCGGCTTGGGCTCGGGAGCGCGCGGCGCAGGTGCCGGCGCGGCGGCCGCGACCGGAGCGGCCGGCGCCGCGGCGCTCGCCTTCTCGGCGGCGGCACGCGCCTCCTCCTTGCTCACCACCGGCGACGGGCGCGACTGCAGGCCCAGGCGGTGCGCCTTGCCGATCACGGCATTGCGGCTGACGCCGCCGAGCGCCTCGGCGATCTGGCTGGCGGTCTGGCCGCCTTCCCACATCGTCTTGAGCGTATCGATGCGCTCCTCGGTCCAGGACATGATCGTCTTTCCTCGTTCGCGTTCCGGTTGCGGGCGGCCTCGGCAGCGGTTACCCGCAGCAGCGATGAGCAGCCAGCCCCCCATCGGACAAATTCCGTCAGCTGTCAGAAACGCCCCCGGCGTCCCGGTCATCCGGAACGTCAATTGGGGCGGCCTGCGAACGCTCTATGTGAAGGAGGTGCGCCGTTTCTTCAAGGTGCAGCTCCAGACGATCTGGGCGCCCGCGATCACGACGCTGATGTTCCTGGTGATCTTCACCGTCGCCAACGGCGCGCGCAGCCCGGTTCGGGTCGGCGGCACCGACGTGCCCTTTGCCGACTTCATCGCGCCCGGGCTGATCGTCATGGGGATGCTGAACAACGCCTTCGCCAATGCCAGCTTCTCGCTGCTGGTCGGCAAGATCCAGGGGACGATCGTCGATTACCTGCAACCGCCGCTGTCGACCGCCGAGCTGCTCGCCGCGCTGACCGGCGGGGCGGTGACGCGCGCTTTCTGCGTCGGGGCGACGGTGTGGCTGGCGATGTCGTTGTGGCCGGGCGTCCATGTCACGCCGCAGCACCTGTGGGCGGTGCTGTGGTTCGGGCTGCTGGGGGCGGTGTTCCTGAGCTTCGCGGGCGTGCTGTCCTCGATCTGGGCGGAGAAGTTCGACCATGCCGCGGCGGTCACCAATTTCGTCATCGCGCCGCTGACGCTGCTGAGCGGCACCTTCTATTCGGTCGATCACCTCGCCCCCGCCTTCCGCGCCTTCAGCCATGTGAATCCGTTCTTCTACGTCATCTCGGGCTTCCGGTACGGCTTCCTCGGCACCGCCGATTCGCCGGTGGCGCTGGGCAGCATCGTGATCCTCGGCATCGACGTGGTGCTCGGGCTGCTGTGCTACTCGCTGCTGCGGCGCGGGTGGAAGCTGAAGAGTTGAACGACGCGCTCCCGGTCGCCGAGCCGCGGACGACGCCCCCTGCCCCGCGCACGGCGTGGATCGCGCTGGCGCTCGCCGGGCTGATCGCCGCGGCATTGCTGGCCTTCCAGGTGCGCGGCGGACCGTTCGCGTGGGACCGGGCGATCATGCTGCGGCTGCGCATCCCCGGCGACACCGCGCAGCCGATCGGGCCGGCGTGGCTGCACGAGGCGATGGTCGAGATCACCGCGCTGGGCAGCGGGACGATCCTGACCTGCGTCGTCGTCGCGGTCGCCGGGCTGCTGTTGGTGCAACGGATGTGGCTGACCGCCGTGCTGGTGCTGGCGGCGACGCTGATCGGCTCGACGGTGGCGGGCCAGGCGAAATATTGGGTCGGGCGCCCGCGTCCGGAACTGGTCGACCATCTGGTGCAGGTGACCGGGCTCAGCTTCCCCAGCGGCCATGCGACCAACAGCGCGATCATCTATCTCACGCTCGCGGGGCTGGTCGCGCAGGTCGCGCGCGGGCGCGTGGTGCGGCGCTATGTGCTGGGGCTGGCGGCGGTGCTGGTCGGGGCGATCGGGATCAGCCGCGTGTACCTGGGGGTGCACTGGCCGTCGGACGTCCTGGCGGGGTGGTGCGCGGGGACCGGCTGGGCCGCGCTGTGGTGGTGGATCGCCGCGGCGGTGCGGGCGCGGTTGGCGCAGCGTCGCTGACGCGCTCGCGGTCACCCGGCGAAGGCCGGGGTGCAGTCGTGGAACGAGGACGATACGCGTTGCGCGCCCTTGTCGCCGCCTTCGCGACTGACCCCCGGCCGTCGCCGGGGTGACGAGAGGGCTTGGGGGTCAGGCCTGCCGTTCGGCGAGCTTGCGTTCCCAGGCCAGCGCGTCGCGCACGATGCCTTCCAGATCGTCGCGCTTCGGGGTCCAGTCGATCGTCTTCAGGATCGCGCTGTTGTCCGCGACCAGCTCGGCCGGGTCGCCGGGGCGGCGCCCCTGCAGCTTGCGCTCGATCGTCAGGTTGGTCACGCGGTCGACCGCGTCCAGCACCTCGAGCACGGAGAAGCCGCGGCCATAGCCGCAGTTGAGCACATGGCTTTCGGTCGGCCGCTCGACCAGCAGCGCGAGCGCGGCGACATGCGCCTCGGCCAGGTCGCTGACGTGGATATAGTCGCGCACGCCGGTGCCGTCGCGCGTCGGAAAGTCGGTGCCGAACACCCCGACGCCGTCGCGCTTGCCGGTCGCCGCCTCGACCGCGATCTTGATCAGGTGGGTCGCGCCGACCGTCGACTGACCGCTGCGCCCCTCCGGATCGGCGCCCGCGACGTTGAAGTAGCGCAGGCAGCAATGGTTCATCGGATGCGCCGCCGACACGTCCTTGAGCATGAACTCGGTCATCAGCTTCGACATGCCGTACGGATTGATCGGCGCCTTGGGATCGTCCTCCCCGATCGGCACGCGCTCGGGCGTGCCATAGGTCGCGGCGGTCGAGGAGAAGATGAAGTGCGGCACGCCCTCGGCGACCGCACTCTCGATCAGGCTGCGCGTCGCGGCGGTGTTGTTGCGATAGTATTTCAGCGGGTCGCTGACCGATTCGGGCACGACCACCGATCCGGCGAAGTGCATGATCGCGCGGACATTGTGCTCGCGGATGACATCGCGGACGCCGGGATCTTCGACCGCGATCCTCACGAACGCCGCGCGCCCGTCGACCGCCCAGTCGAACCCGGTGACGAGATTGTCGATGACGACGACGTCATAGCCGGCGTCGAGCAGCGCCAGCACCGCGTGGCTGCCGATATAGCCGGCGCCGCCCGTCACCATTACCTTGCCGTTCAACGTCATGCCCGAACTCCCCTTGGCGTTGCCGCCGCCTAGCGGCTTCCTACATGACACGCAAAGGAGACTGTTCACATGACGGAATATGCGACGCTGGCCGGCGGGTGCTTCTGGTGCACCGAGGCGGTGTTCAAGGACGTGATCGGGGTGGAAAGCGTCGAGAGCGGCTATATCGGCGGTCACGTCCCCAACCCGACCTACAAGCAGGTCTGCGGCGGCGACACCGGCCATGCCGAGGCGATCCGCGTCGGGTTCGATCCGGAACAGGTGAGCTACGCCGACCTGCTCGACATCTTCTTCGCGACCCACGATCCGACGCAGCTCAACCGGCAGGGCAATGACGTCGGCACGCAATATCGCTCGGCGATCTTTCCCGAGACGGTGATGCAGGAAGAACAGGCGAACCAGGCGATCGCGCGCGCGCAGGAAACGACGCCGGGCAAGATCGTCACGACGATCGAGACGTTCTCCGACTGGTATCCGGCCGAGGGCTATCACCAGGATTATTGGGACGGCGAGGGGCAGCGCAATCCGTATTGCCTGGCGGTGATCCCGCCGAAGTTGCAGAAACTGCGCAAGAGCTTCGCGGCGCGCAGCAAGGCGGTGACCGCCTGATCCCGGCGCCCCTGCCCGCGCAGGGGGCAACTGCCGAACCCGTCATTCCCGCGAAGGCGGGGATCCAGAACCTCGCACTTGTCGGCTCTTGCGAAGACCTGCGCGTCTGGATCCCCGCCTCCGCGGGGATGACGACGGTTTGTTGCCCGGACTTACCGATGCGCCGCGCGGCGGAGGCGGTCGTTGATCGCCACGCCGACCCCCGCCTCGGGCACCGGCGCGACCGCGATCCTCGCGCCGGCGCTGGCGTCGGCGCGGTGCAGCGCGTCGAACAGGCGTGCTGCGGCCTCATCCAGGTCGCCGGTCGCCGAGAGCGTATCGTCGCCCTCGACCGTGCCGAAGCCGATCAGCCACTCCCCCGCTTCCCGCGCAACCGCCTCCAGCCGCAACGGCTTGCGCGGCGCGTAATGCGTGGGGAGCTGTCCCGGCGCGCTGACATGCGCCGTGCCACCTGCCGCGACCGGCAGCACGTCGCGCAACATCTCCGCGGTCACCGGCCCCGGTCGCAGGATCGTGCGTCCGGCCACGATCGTCGATTCGACCCCCGCCGCGGTCGCGCCGTCGTCCAGGATCAGCGGCACGCGCGCGCCAAGGCTGGCGGCGACGTGGCCGGCGCGGGTCGGGCTGATGCCGTTGCTGGCGTTGGCGGAGGGTGCGGCGAGCGGCGCCGCGCTCTCCGCCAGCAGCGCGCGCATCGCACGGTGCGCGGGAACGCGGATCGCGATCGTCTCCAGCCCTGCGGTCACCAGCGAGGCGATCCCCGCCCCCGCCCTGACCGGCAGCACCAATGTCAGCGGCCCCGGCCAGAACCGCGCCGCCAGCGCATGCGCGTCCGCGTCGAGAACCGCGATCCGCGCCGCCGCCGCCAGATCCAGGACATGGACGATCAGCGGGTTGAAGCTCGGCCGCCCCTTGGCGGCGTAGATGCGCGCCACCGCAGCCGAATCGCGCGCGTCGGCGGCGAGTCCGTAGACGGTCTCGGTCGGGACCGCGACGATACCGCCGGCACGAATTACCCCCGCCGCTTCCTGCACCGCGGCCATGCCGTAACGTCGAATGACGGGGGATTGAGCGTTCATCATGACGAGCTATAGCGGCTGCACAGGAGAGAGAGAAATGTCCTTCGCCCCCGCCCTTTCCAGCGCCGCCGCCGACCAGCGCTTCGTGCTCGACCATGTCGTCCGCCTGGACGAGATCGCCGCCGCCGGGCGTTTCGCCGCCGCCAGCCCCGACGTGATCGAGGCGGTGCTCGACGGCATCGCGCAATTCGCGCACGGCGAATGGGCCCCGCTGGCAAAGGTCGGCGACACCGTCGGCGCGACATGGACGCCCGAGGGCGTGCGGATGCCGCAGGGCTTCGCCGACGCGTACCGCGCCTATGTCGAGGGCGGCTGGGGCACGATCGGCGTCGAGGAAGAATGGGGCGGCCAGGGCCTGCCGTTCGTCGTGCAGGCCGCGGTGCTGGAGACGCTGGGCACTGCGAACATGGCGTTCGCGCTCGCGCCGACGCTGACGGTCGGCGCGATCGAGGCGCTGGCGCACCACGGCTCCCCCGAGCAGCAGGCGACGTACCTGCCGAAGCTGGCGACCGGCGAATGGACCGGCACGATGAACCTGACCGAGCCGCAGGCGGGCAGCGACGTCGGCGCGCTGCGCTCCACCGCCACCCCGCGCGGCGACGGCACCTTCCTGATCAAGGGCACGAAGATCTTCATCAGCTTCGGCGACCACGACCTGACCGACAATATCGTCCATCTGGTGCTCGCGCGGACGCCCGATGCGCCGGCGGGGACGCGCGGAATCTCGCTGTTCCTCGTGCCCAAGGTGCGGCTGGACGGGACGCCCAACGACGTGCGGGTGGTGTCGATCGAGCACAAGATGGGGCTGCACGCCTCGCCCACCTGCGTGCTGTCGTTCGGCGACCATGACGATTGCGTGGGCGAGCTGATCGGCCCCGAGTTCGGGGGGATGCGCGCGATGTTCACGATGATGAACAACGCCCGTCTCAACGTCGGGCTGCAAGGCGTGCAGGTCGCCGAGGGCGCGACGCAGAAGGCCGCCGCCTATGCGCGCGACCGCGTGCAGGGCGCGCGCGAAGGCAAGGCGGCGGCGATCGTCGAGCATGCTGACGTGCGCCGGATGCTGCTGCGCATGAAGGCGCAGACGATGGCGGCGCGGGCGCTCGTCTATTACGCCTGCGGGCAGGTCGACCGGGCGACCCTGGGCGATGCGCGCGCCCGGGAGCGGCTGGAGATCATGACCCCGCTCGCCAAGGCGCATGCCACCGATCTCGGCAACGAGGTCGCATCGCTGGGGGTGCAGGTGCACGGCGGCATGGGCTATGTCGAGGAGACGGGCGCGGCGCAGTACTTCCGCGACGCGCGCATCACCCCGATCTACGAAGGCACGAACGGTATCCAGGCCGCGGATCTGGTCGGGCGCAAGCTGGCGCTGTCGAACGGCGGGGCGTTTGCGGATCTGATCGCGGACATGTGCGCGGAGGCGGCGCATCCGGCGCTCGTCCGACTGATCGACGCGTGCGAGGGGATCGGGCGGCGGTTGCAGGGCGCGAACGCCGACGATCGACAGGCCGCGAGCTATCCGTTCATGACGATGCTGTCGGTCGCGGCCTGCGGCTGGCTGATGGAACGACAGGCCCGCGCGGGCGATGCGGATGCGGTGAAGAAAACGGCAGCCGCCTTCTACCTCGACCAGATCGTGCCCGAGGCGCTCGGTCTGGAGGCGGCGGCGACCGCCGACGCATCGGTGCTGTACGCGCTGCCGGCGGACGCGTTCTGAACGCAGGACCACCGTTCGTACTGAGCCTGTCGAAGTGCGTGCCCAAGGCGCTCCGGCTCACACGCGTGCTTCGAACGGCCCAGCACGACCGCGAAAGGTAGTAGGGGAATGGCGCGCCAGGCCGGGCGCCGGCCGTTATTCCCCTGACGGACACCCGTTCGTCGGCGCCGGTTCCGCGTCCTCCGGATACCAGCGCGCGATGCGGCGGTCCTGGTCGTAGAGGCAGACGGCGGCGTCGGTGCCGTCGGGGCGGATCGCGATCGCCCAATTGTGCGGGCCGCAATTGTGCGGCTCGCACCCGAAGGCGACCAGCTTGCCGTCCACCATCGCAACCGGCGTCGCGGTGACGTCGCTGCCGAGCACCAGTGCGCGAACGTCCGCGTCGGGCACGACCCCCGCCACCGCCGCGCGCACCAGCGGCTGGCGCAGGAAGCTGGGCGCGCCATCCTTGCCCTCGGTCGGGTACTCGCCGGCAAAGCGCGAGAGATCGGCCGGAGCCTCGGGTGGCGCGCTGGGCGTCGGCGACGCGATGCTCGGGGACGGTGCCGGTGCAGGATCGGGTTGCCGCTGGCAGCCCGCGAGCACCGCGACGGTCGCGATCAGGGAAAGGGGAACACGCATGGCGCGATCAAAGCGTCACGCCGGGGCGCGTTCCAGCAGCATGGCGACGTCCAGCCCGAGCAATTCGATCCGCTCGCGGATACGCGGCCATTGCTGCGCGACGAAATCCTCACGCTCGGCGGTGCGGAGACGCTCCGCGGCGCCGGGCAGCACGAACATCCCGACCCCGCGCCGGACCTCGACATAGCCGTCGTCCTGGAAGCTCTGATAGGCCTTGGCCACGGTCAGCGGATTGGCGCCATGTTCGGCGGCGAGCGCCCGGACCGAGGGAAGCTGGTCGCCCGCGCCGAACTCGCCGCGCAGGATCGCCGCGGCGATCGTGCCACGCAGGCGGAGGTAGACGGGCGAGTCGTCGTTGCTGAGCGCTGCCATGCTGCCTTAATACAGCATGTAGGCGGCTTGTCGAGTAAAGCTAATGTTTGCAAGGGCGGGCATGCCGCTTGGAGTGCCCGCCCGGCCCTTGGGGGCGGTCGGGACTACCAATCGCTCCACAGCCGTGCGTCGTCGGGGCGCGGTCGCTCCTCCAGCGGGCGGCCCGGCGTGCCGATGAAGACGAAGCCGACGATCCGCTCCGGCGCCTGCCCGAAGGCATCGCGCACCCGGTCCGAGAACGCGGGCCACCCGGTCAGCCAACCGGCCGCGAAGCCGTGTGCATGGACCGCGTGGAGCAGGTTCATGCACGCCGCGCCCGCCGACAACTCCTGCTCCCACAACGGAATGTGGCTGTCGGGGCGCGGGCTGGAAAGCGCGACGACCAGCGCGGGCGCCTGGCGGGCGAACTGTTCCATCGCCTCGAGCTCGGCGCGCCCCGCCGCCGGGCGTTCGGCACGGTAGGCGTCGACGAGCAACGCGGCCAGCGCGTCGCGGCGCTCGTCGCCGACGATCACGAACCGCCACGGCGCCAGCTTGCCGTGATCGGGGGTGCGCCCGGCAAGGCGGATCATCTCCACCAATTGCGTATGATCGGGTCCCGGCGCGACCAGATCGCGCGGTTTGCCGGAACGGCGCGTCGCCAGCAGCGACAAGGGCGAGGAAAGGTCGTTGAACATCACCGCGGCGCCCTACGCCAGATGACAGGATATTTACAGCGCCGGCTTTGCCGTTAGTCTCCGCGGCAACATCATCGGCCGCACGGCGCGGACGATCGACCGACGTTCAGGAGCTTCTTCCCCACATGGTGGACACCCCAACCGCGGATTCGCCGCGAGAGCCGGATATTTCACACGTCAATCCGGCGCAGGAGGCGACGTGGTTCGGCCATCCGCGCCAGCTCGCGCGGCTGTTCACGACCGAGATGTGGGAGCGGTTCGGCTTCTACGGCATGCGCGCGCTGCTGACCTTGTACCTGACGCAGCATTTCCTGTTCGGCGACCGGCAGGCGACCGGGCTGTACGGCGGCTATACCGCGCTCGTCTATCTGACCCCGCTGATCGGCGGCTATCTGGCCGACCAGTATCTGGGGTCGAAGCGCGCGGTGAAGTTCGGCGCGGTGTTGATGGCGCTCGGCTATTTCACGCTGTGCTTCGGCGGCGACACCGCCCGGCCGTTCGCGACGATCGACGGGCAGCGCTACGAGGTCGCGATCGAAAAGAACGCCGCCGGCGCCGAGACGCGCTACGTGCTCGACGGCGCGAAGCGGCTGGCGATCAAGGGCAATGACGACGGCACCGTCGCGCTGCTGGGCGCCGATGGCCGGCCCGAACGCGTGGTCGCCAAGGGCGGGTTCCAGTCGGACGGCGAACGCAGCCCGTTCTACGTCACGGTCATGCTGCTGGCGCTGTGCATGGTGTCGGTCGGCAACGGCTTCTTCAAGCCCAACATCTCGACGATGGTTGGCGAGCTCTACGCCCCCGGCGACCGACGCCGCGACACCGGCTTCACGATCTTCTACATGGGGATCAACCTCGGCTCCACGCTGTCGCAATTGCTCTGCCCGCTGCTGGCGACCACCGTCGGCTGGTGGGCCGGCTTCGGCCTCGCCGCGATCGGGATGCTGACCTCCTGGTCGCTGATCCAGTTCGATGGCGGGCGCCTGAACGGCTATGGCGAGCCGCCGGTGCGCCCCGGTCAGCCCGACCGCGCGCTCGGCATCTATGCCGCCGCGCTGATCGGCGTGCCGCTGTTCTACCTGCTGTTCACCAACCTGATGAACGCGCCGGAGCCGGTCGCGGGGACCGGGATCGTCGGCTATGTGCTGGCGCTGCCGTTGATGGGGAAGCTGCTGTTCGGCACCTTCCTGATCTCGGTGCCGGGCATCCTGATCTGGTCGTTCGCCAACGGCTCGCGCGTGGAATTCCAGATGATGCTGGCCGCGATGGTGCTGATCGTGTTCAACGTCGTCTTCTGGACGATGTTCGAACAGGCCGGGTCCAGCCTGACACTCTACGCCGATCGCAACACCGATCTGTCGGTGTTCGGGCTGTTCTCGCTGTCGGCGGGGCAGACGCAGTTCTTCAACGCCTTCTTCATCGTCGTCTTCGCGCCGATCATGGCCGCGATGTGGACGCGGCTGGCAGCGGCGGGGCGCGAGCCGTCGATCCCGATCAAGTTCGGCATCGCGCTGATGCTCGTCGGGATCGGCTTCCTCTTCCTCGTGCTGGGCGGGCAGTTCGCCGGGGCGGACTTCAAGGTCGCCATCTGGTGGCTGGCCGGGCTCTACCTGATCCATTCGGTCGCGGAACTGTGCATCTCGCCGGTCGGCCTGTCGATGATCACGAAGCTGTCGATCGTGCGTGTCGTCGGACTGATGATGGGCGTCTGGTTCCTGTCGATCTCGGTCGCGCAATATGTCGCCGGCGTCATCGCGCAGGTCGCCAGCGTCGAGACGGTCGGCGGGCAGGTCACCAACCTCAAGGTCAGCCTCGACACCTACAACGGCGTCTTCTCGACGATCGGCATCGCGGCGACCGTGATCGGCGTGCTCCTGATCCTTCTGTCGCCGTTCATCAAGAAATGGATGCACGGCGTCCAGTAATCGACATCAATCGATACGCGACAAGCCCGACCCGTTCTGGCAGCACGACGGCGGCGAACCGGGATCGGGCGCCGCCGTTTTCGTGAGCGGGCAGCAGAGGAGCAGGGATGCCGGAATTGTTCGGTTTGATGCAGGACACCGCGCTGACGGTCGATCGCTTCCTCGATCACGGCGCGACCTGGCACGGCGACCGCGAGATCGTGACCCGCGAAGGCGATGGCACGGTCACCCGCACCGACTACCGTCGCCTGACCCACACCGCACGGCGGGTATCGGACGCGCTGCGCGCCGCCGGGATCGCGCGCGGCGACCGCGTGGCGACGCTCGGCTGGAACGGCGCGCGCCACATGGCGGCGTGGTACGGCACGACCAACATCGGCGCGGTGCTCCACACGCTCAACCCGCGACTTTTTCCCGAGCAGATCGCCTGGATCGCCGCGCACGCCGGCGACCGGCTGCTGTTCGCGGACCCGGCCTGCGCCGCGCTCGCGGCACGGCTGGCGCGCGACGTGCCGACGCTGGAGACCGTCGTGTTCCTGTGCGACGCGGCGGCCATGCCGGCGGTCGATTTCCCGGCGGTGGCGTTCGACGAATGGATCGCGGGCCATGCCGGGGCCGCGACCTGGGGCGGGTTCGACGAGCGGCTGGCGTGCGGGCTGTGCTACACCTCGGGCACGACCGGCGATCCCAAGGGCGTGCTGTACTCGCACCGCTCCAATTACCTGCACACGATGATGGCGCTCCAGGCCGATGCGCTGGGGCTGACGCAGCGCGAGACGGTGCTGCTGGTCGTGCCGATGTACCACGCCAATGCGTGGGGCGTCGTGTACGCAGCGCCCGCGGCCGGGTGCAAGCTGGTGCTGCCGGGCGCGCGCATGGACGGCGAGTCGCTCTTCGAGCTGATCGAGCAGGAGGGCGTGACCTTCTCCGCGGCGGTGCCGACCGTGTGGCAGGGTCTGCTGCAATATCTGCGCGGCACCGGGCGTGGCTTCTCGACGCTGCACCACGTCGTGATCGGCGGGGCGGCGCCGCCGCCCGCGCTGATCCGCGCGTTCCAGGACGATTACGGCGTGGAGGTGGTGCAGGGCTGGGGCATGACCGAGACCTCGCCGCTCGCCACCCTCTCCTCCCCCACCGCCGACGTGCTGGCGCAGCCGTATGACGAGCAGGTGCGGCGCAAGGCGATGCAGGGGCGGTTGCAGGTCGGGCTGGAGTTCAGGCTGGTCGACGATGCCGGCGCGCGCCTGCCGCACGACGGCACCACGTCCGGGCGGCTGCTGATCAAGGGGCCGACGATCACCAGCGGCTATTTCCGCGACGACACGCCGGTGCTCGACGCCGACGGCTTCTTCGACACGGGCGACGTCGCGACGCTGGATGCCGCGGGCTACATGCACATCACCGACCGCGCCAAGGACATCGTGAAGTCGGGCGGCGAGTGGATCAGCTCGATCGAGATCGAGAACATCGCCACCGCGCATCCCGCGGTCGCGCTGGCGGCCGTCATCGGGGTGCCGCATCCGAAATGGGACGAGCGCCCGATCCTGCTGGTGCAGCCCGCGCCCGGCGCCGTGCCCGACAAGGCGGACGTGCTCGCGTTCCTCGACGGCAAGATCGCCCGCTGGTGGATGCCCGACGACGTGGTGGTCGTGGAGGCGATCCCGCTGGGGGCGACCGGCAAGATCGACAAGAAGCTGCTGCGTCGGCAGTTCGGGGATTACCGGCTGCCCGAATAGCATCCGGAACACCCCACCCCGCGATATCGTTACGCGCCTGACCACCGACGAGATGAGAGAGGCGATGGCGGACTGGATCAGGACCGCGCGGGGCTGGCTGCACGATCTGCCCGGCTGGCTGTCCGACGTGCTGTACGTGGCGCTCGCGCTGGCGCTGGCGCTGGTGCTGCACCGGATCGTCATCTGGGTCGCGCGGCGCGCCACCGCGGCGCGGCCGGACAGCGCCAGCGCGCTGTTCGTCGAGCGGATCCGCAAGCTGCTGCGCTGGCTAATGCTGGCGATCGCGCTGGCGGCGGTACAGCCCGCGCTGGACCTGACGCGTGCGCAGGCGACCGTCTGGGGACGGATCGCCGCGCTGCTGGTGCCCGGGCTGCTGGGCTGGTGCGCGATCGTCGCGGTCGGCACCATCACCGACGTGATGATCCGCCACGCCGACATCAGCGTCGCGGACAATCTGCGCGCCCGGCGACGGCGCACGCGTCTGGGCATCTTCCAGCGGATCATCGTGTCCGTCATCATGCTGGTGACGATCTGCACGATGCTGATGACGATCCCCAGCGTGCGCAGCCTGGGCGTCACGCTCGCCGCGTCGGCGGGGCTCGCCGGTCTGGCGGTGGGCGCGGCCGCGCAACCGGCGCTCAAGAACCTGATCGCCGGGTTCCAGATGATCTTCACCGAGCCGATCCGCATCGACGACGTGGTCATCATCGACAACGAATGGGGGCGGATCGAGGAAATCCGGCTGACCTATGTCGTGGTCAAGATCTGGGACGAACGCCGGCTGGTCGTCCCCGTCTCCAAGTTCCTGGAGCAAAGCTTCCAGAACTGGACGCGGCAGTCGAGCGCCTTGCTGGGCAGCGTGTTCTGGTATGTCGATGCCGCCGCCGACGTCGATGCGCTGCGGGTGAAGCTGGGCGAGATCGTCACCGCCAATCCGCGCTGGGACGGGCGCTTCTGGAACCTGCAGGTCACCGACGTGAAGCCGGACGGCTCGGTCGAACTGCGCGGGCTGATGACCGCCAAGGACGCCGCGGTCGCCTTCGACCTGCGCTGCGACGTGCGCGAGGCGTTGCTAGCGCACATCCGCGCCGAGCAGCCCGCCGCATTGCTGCGCCACCGCGCGTATGTCGCGCGGGACGTGACGGTATAGCTTGGATCACCGTTCGCACTGAGCCTGTCGAAGCGCGTGTTCCAGGCGCTCCATCCGGTCCCCGCGCTTCGACAGGCTCAGCCCGAACGAAATGGGCCGGGTTAAGCCTGAACGCGCCTCAATGCACCGCGTCGTCCGCCACCGGGGTGCGCTCCAGCGCCGACAGTAAGGTCTGCGCCCACCACGTGACGTCCTGCGCCTGCACGCCCTCCATCAGCGTCCGCCAGCGCCGCACGCGCTCCTCGCGCGGCATCCGCAGCGCCTGGTAGATGGCGTCGGACACTTCCTCGGCGCTGTACGGATTGACCAGCAGCGCCTCCGTCATCTGCTCGGCGGCGCCGGCGAAGCGCGAGAGGACGAGGACGCCGGGATCCTCGGGGTCCTGCGCGGCGACATATTCCTTCGCCACCAGGTTCATCCCGTCGCGCAACGGGGTGACGAGCCCGATCTTGGCGGCGCGATAGATGCCGGCGAGCTGGTCGCGCGGATAGCCCTGGTTGACGTAGCGGATCGGTACCCAGTCGACATCGGCATAGGCGCCGTTGATGCGGCCGGACAGGCCCTCCAGCGACTGGCGGATCCGCTGGTAGCTTTCCACCGACACCCGGCTGGGCGGCGCCACCTGGAGCAGGAACACTTCCTTTCGCTCCTCCGGGTGCTCGATCAGGAAGCGTTCGTAGCCGAGGAAACGCTCCTCCAGCCCCTTGGAATAGTCGAGCCGGTCGACGCCGACGATCATGTCGCGCCCGTCGGCGCTGTCGCGCATCCGGCGATAGGCCAGCCGTGCGGGCACGCTCTTCGACATCTCCGCGAACTCGGCGGCGTCGATCCCGATCGGGCAGGCGACGAGTTCGACGCGTCGGTCGCCGAGCGTGGCGATATTGTTCTCGATCACGGCACCCATGTCGTGCCGCGCGAAATCGCAGAAGCTTTCCAGCCATTCCTCGGTGTGGAAGCCGATCAGGTCGTAGGCGAACAGCGACTCGACCAGTTCGCGCGCATTGGGCAGCGTGCCGAGCAGGCGGCGCGGCGGCCACGGAATGTGCAGGAAGAAGCCGATCCGGTTGTCGCACCCGCGCTCGCGCAGCTCGGCGCCCAGCGGGAACATATGGTAATCCTGGATCCAGATCACGTCGCCCGGCTCGATCAGCGGGCGGACGGTGTCGGCGAAACGCTGGTTGGTGCGCTTGTAGCCGCCCGCGAAGTCGCGTTCATATTCGGCCAGGTCGATGCGATAGTGGAACAGCGGCCACAGGGTGCGGTTGGCGTAGCCGTCGTAATATTCCTGGACGTCCTGCTCCTCCAGGTCGACGGTCGCGGTGGTGACGCCCTGATTGCGCTGGAAGTTGATATGGCCGGTGAACTGGTCGGTCTGTTCCCCCGACCAGCCGAACCACATGCCGCCGCGATCGCGCAGTGCGGCGGCGAGCGCGACCGCCAGCCCCCCCTGTGCGCCGGCGGTCGAGCCCTTCGGCGCGCTGACGCGGTTGGAGATGACGATCAGGCGGTTCAACGGATGCTACTCCACGGTTTACTCAGCATGGCGGCGCAGTTGATCATGCCGACCAACGAATAGGTTTGCGGATAATTTCCCCACAACTCACCACTTTGGGGATCGATGTCCTCCGACAGCAGCCCGGCGGCGGTGCAGCGCGACAGCATCTCCTCGAACAGGACGCGGGCCTCGTCGCTGCGCCCGGTGAGGAACAGGGCCTCGATCAACCAGAAGGTGCAGACGTTGAAGGCGGTTTCGGGAAGGCCGAAATCGTCCTCGGTATCGTACCGCAACATGGTCGATCCCCGCCGGAGCCCTTTTTCGATCGCCACCAGCGTATCGAGAAAGCGCGGGTCGTCGGCTTCCAGGAACCGCAGGTCGAGCAGTTGCAGCACGCTGGCGTCGAGATCGTCGCCGCCGAAGGTCGCGGACATCCGGCGCGTCTCTTCGCGCCACGCCGCGCTTTCGATGCGGTCGCGGATCACCTGCGCACGCTCCGACCACAGCCGCTCGCGCTCGGGCAGCTTCAGCCGCTCGGCGGCGTTGGCCAGCCGGTCGCACGCCGCCCAGCACATCGCGCTGGAATAGGTGTGGACGCTCTGGCGCGTCCGCAGCTCCCACAGCCCGGCGTCCGGCTGGTCGTAATAGGCCCAGGCGCGCTCGCCGACGCGCTCCAGCGCCTCGAAATCCTCGACGCCGCTCTGCCGGAACAGGCGATGGTCGAAGAAGGCGTGGACCGAACACAGCACGATCTGGCCGTAGGCGTCGTGCTGGATCTGCTCGGCCGCCTGGTTGCCGACGCGTACCGGCCCCATGCCGCGATAGCCGGGCAGCGCCTCCTCGATCCGCTCGGGCAGCTGCGCCTCGCCCAGCACGCCGTACAACGGCTGGATATGCCCGCCGCGCGCGCCGTCCACGATGTTGCGGAGGTAGCCGAGATAGCCCTCCAGCACGTCGAGCGCCCCCAGTCGGTTGAGCGCCTGCACCGTATAATAAGCGTCGCGGATCCAGCAGAAGCGATAGTCCCAGTTGCGCTGCGACCCCGCATGTTCGGGGACCGAGGTGGTCAGCGCCGCGACGATGGCGCCGGTTTCCTCATGCTGGCAAAGCTTCAGCGTGATCGCGCAGCGGATCACCACTTCCTGCCATTCCAGCGGCACGGCGAGTCCGCGCACCCAGCCCTGCCATTCCTGCGTCGTGCGATACAGCATCAGGTCGACGGTGCTGGCGAGATCGCCCTGGAAGCTCTCGTCCGGTCCCAGGAAGAAGTGCAGCGGGCGTTCGACGCGGAAGGCGTGCTCGCCCTGCACCATCGCGATCGGCGCCGTGGTGGTCAGCCGCAGCGCGAGCGTGTCGAGCAGCAGCCGCAGGTGGTTGGAGCCGCCGACCTGCTCGCGGCATCCCCCGCCCCAGCCGCAGGTCGGGCGAAGCGCGATGCGGACGCGCGGGCTGCCCGCGATCGGGCGGACGATGCGCGCGAAGGCGACCGGTCGGTAGGTCCGTCCCTCGCGCTGGAAACGCGGGCAGAAGTCGATGACCTCGATTGCGCCGCCGTGTGAATCGCGGTGGGTGGTGACCAGGATCGGGGTGTTGCGGATATATTCCTGCTCGATCGATACGCTGTCCTCCAGCGCGATCCCCCAATAGCCGCTCTCGGGCGCCTCCCCGCCCAGCAGCGAGGAGAACAGCGGGTCGCCATCGACGCGCGGTACGCAGCCCCAGACGAAGCGGCCGGCGCGATCGACCAGCGCGCTCACCTGGCAATTGCCGATCGGCCACAGATCCAGCGTCGTCATGTCATCTCCCTGCATGCGGCGTCGAGCCAGGCCAGCACGTCGGCGACGCCGTCGACCCGGTACGTGGCGGCGGTGTCGCGAGCGGCTCCGACCAGCACGCCCGCGCCGCCCAGCGCGGCGGCGGCGGCAAAGCCGGCCTCATCGGTCACGTCATCCCCCACGAACAAAGGAACCGTGCGCTGCCGTAACGGTTCCCGCATCAGCCACTCCACGGCCGCGCCCTTGTCGCGTCCGGGCAGCCGCAGCTCCACCACCATCTTGCCATGCTGGACGTGAAGCTCGTGGGTCGCGGCCAGTTCGTCGGCAAGCGCGGTGACCGCGGGGCCGGTCTCGGGCGCGCCGCGGTAATGCAGCCCGACGCCGAACGGCTTGTCCTCGACCAGGGTCCCGGGATGCGCGTCCGCGAACGCGCGCGCGCTGTCCAGCGCGCTGTCGAGTGCGGCCGGGCGGTCGGGCGCGGCGATGCTGCCGTCGACCGCGGCGATCTCCAGCCCGTGGCTCCCCGCGATCGCCAGCGCGGCCGGGGCGACCAGCGCGCGCACCTCGTGCACGGGGCGGCCGCTGACGATCGCCACGCCCCCGCGCAGGACGTTCCCGAGCCGCGTGAGCAGCGGCGCGACGTCCTCGCCCACGACCACGCCGTCAGGCGTGCCGGCGATCTCGACCAACGTACCGTCGAAGTCGAGGAACAGGCTGGCGTCGGTCAGCAACGCGGGCGGCGGGGGCGGAAGGTCGCTCATCCCGCTTCAAACCCCGCGCGCGCGATTTCGATGCCATTGCGCAACGATCATCCGGTCGCGGCGGTCCCGACCGGCGCAGCCGCGGGCGCTACGCTGTCGGCGGCGCGGACCAATGCGCCCGAACGCCAGCGATCGTACGCGGTGAAGAAATCGGTGAACGGCGCTTCCAGAATCGGCAACCGTTGTGCGGCAAATGCGGGCAGTTGTGCTCCCTGCGTTGTTATTATCGCGCCCAACGTGTCACCCGCGGCCGCGCAGAAGCCACCGTGCGCGAAGTCCTGGGCGAAGAAATTGTAGAGCCGCGTCATCTGGTCGTCGAACGCATCCTCCCATTCCTTGCCGCGGGTGGCGCGATATTCCTGCTGCAAGGCGGTTTGCGCATTGGCGAGCTCGGCTTTGCGCGTGTTGAGCAGGGTATTGTATTGATTGACCATTGTCGCCTGCTGCGGCCCGTGGCACGCCAGCACCGCGACGTTCAGCGCGGCGCGCAGGTGCCAGGTGGTGCCCGCCGCCGACAGTCCGACGTTCGGGGTCGCCCAGCGCCCGTCCGGCAGCCGCGCCGGAATCCGCATCCCCACCCGCGCCCCCACCGGCATCGGCGCAGGCACCATCACCGCCACGGGCGCCGGCGGCGGCGGCGGGGGTGCAGCGGGCGGCCGGTGCGAGCAGGCGGCGGCGAGCAGTGACGCCGCCACGGCGGCGGACAGGCGCAAGCGCATCGAGGATCCCCTTTTCGAACGCGACCACCCGCGTTCCCACCGCGAGCGGTCGTGCGAAAGAGTCCGGCGGGTGCGCCGTGCGTCAGACGCGGTGAGGCGAGTCGTCGACCAGGTTCCGCCGGGATCTGCGGGCCATGCGCGCGCACGCTGACGCGAGCGGCGTTTCCCCCGAGCGAGCTGTCAGCGGCGGAACGGGTCCTCGAACGCCGGGCGCGCCGGAGCTTCGCCGTCGCCGGCGGCTTCGGCGTCGCGCGCGGCCTGCTCACGCTCGGCGCGCAGCGACGCGATCAGCGCTTCGCGGTCGCCGTCCAGGCGCGTATCGGTCGGGGCCTGCTCGATCCCCGCCGCCTTGGCCGCCTTGTTGACCGCGGCGTCCAGCTCGCGCTGCGTCGTCAGGCCGAGCGTCACCGGATCCTTCGGAGTGATATTGCCGATGTTCCAGTGGCTACGATCGCGGATCGCCGCGATCGTCGTGCGGGTGGTGCCGATCAGGTTGCTGATCGCGCCGTCCGAAATCTCCGGGTGGTTGCGGATGATCCAGGCGATGCCGTCCGGCTTATCCTGCCGCTTGCTGACCGGCGTGTAGCGCGGACCTTTCGTGCGGCGCACCTGCTCCGGCCCCTTGGTCATCACCATGCGGTAATTCGGGTCGGCCTGCGCCTTGTCGATCTGCTCCTGCGTCAGTTCATGCGCGCGGACCGGATCGCGGCCGGTCAGCTTGGTGCCGGCGGTATCGTCGGCGATCGCCTGCACCTCCAGAATGTGCAGGCCGCAAAAATCGGCGATCTGCTCGAACGACAGCGCGGTATTGTCGACGAGCCACGAGGCGGTCGCGTGGGGCATGAGCGGCTGGGCCATGCGGGCGGTCTCCATAAATGCAAAGGGCCGCCCCTTACCGGAGCGGCCGCCTGTTGCAGGGTGACTTAGTGCGTGGCGCGCGTCAGGGCAAGCGCGCCTTCACGCCGCCTGCGCGACTTCGAACGGTTGCAGCGCGTCGAGGAACTGCCGCGCGCTGGCCGGCCAGGTAAAACGCGCGCCCGCTTCGGCGCAGGCGGCGCGATTGAGCGTCAGCGCGCGCGCGATCGCCGCGCGCAGGTCATCCGCCATCGCGCCCGTCTCCGGCGTCAACACGTCGACCGGGCCGGCGACCGGATAGGCCGCGACCGGGGTTCCGCACGCCAGCGCCTCGATCATCACCAGCCCGAACGTGTCGGTGCGGCTGGGGAAGACGAGCACGTCGGCGGTGCGGTACGCAGCCGCCAGCGCCTCGCCGAACAGCGCGCCGAGGAACACCGCTTCGGGGAATTGCCGTTCGAGCGCCGCCCGCGCCGGGCCATCGCCGACCACCACCTTCGTGCCCGGAACGTCGGCGGCAAGGAACGCGGAGACATTCTTTTCCACCGCCACACGCCCGACATGGAGCAGCACGGGGCCGGCGAGCGCCGCCATCGTCGCGTCGCGCGCGCCCTCGGGGGTGAACAGCGGCGCGACCCCGCGACCCCAACGACGGACGCGCGGCAGGCCGTGGGCATTCAGTGCACGCTCGATCGTGGGGGTGGAGGCGAGCACGGCGGCGGCGGGGGCGTGGAACCAGCGGACGTAGCGCCAGATCCATTCCGGGTCGGCGCCGGTACGCGCCGCGACATAATCGGGAAATTGCGTGTGATACGCGGTCGTGAACGGTAGATGCCGCGACCGGCACCAGCGGCGTGCGGCGATGCCGAGCGGCCCTTCGGTGGCGATATGCACCGCCTCCGCCCCGAACGTCGCGATCCGCCGCCCGACGCTCGCGGGCAGCATCAGCGCCAGCCGGATCTCGGGATAGGTCGGGCACGGCAGCGAGGGCGCATCGGCGGGCGAGACGACCAGCACCTGATGACCGTCCTTGCGTAGCTCGGCGATGACGTTCTCGAGCGTGCGGACGACCCCGTTGACCTGCGGGGCCCACGCGTCGGTGACGATCGCGATCCGCATCGTCGTCAGGCGGCCAGCGCGGTCACGGGCGGGGTCGCGCGGCGCGCGAGTTCGTCGCCCCAGTGGAGAATCTCCATCGTGCCGTCGAAATGCTCGACCAGCGCGGTACAGCCCTCCACCCAGTCGCCGTCGTTATAATAGGCGATGCCGGCGATGTCGCGCATCTCGGCAGTGTGGATGTGGCCGCAGACCACTCCGTCGACCCCGCGGCTGCCCGCGGCCTCGGCGACGATCTCCTCGAAGCGCGAGATGAACGCGACCGCGTTCTTTACCTTTGCCTTCGCGTGCTTGCTGAGCGACCAGTACGGCATGCCGAACTTGCGGCGTACCGCGCTGACGGCACGGTTGAGCGTCATCAACGCGGTATAGGCGGCATCGCCGACATGCGCGAGCCAGCGGTGCGACAGCGTGATCGCGTCGAACTCGTCGCCGTGCAGCACCAGCAGGCGCCGGCCGTCGGCGGTCTCGTGCACCGCTTTGCGGCGAATCTTGATCCCGCCGAAATCCAGCCCGGCGAACTGACGAAACATCTCGTCATGGTTCCCCGGAATGTAGATCATCCGGGTACCGCGCCGCGCGCGCTTCATCAGCCGCCAGATCACGTCGTTGTGTGCAGCGGGCCAGTAGAAGCGCTTCTTGAGCTGCCACCCGTCGACGATGTCGCCGACCAGGTACATGGTGTCGCTGTCGACATGGTCGAGGAAGTCGATCAGCATGTCGGCGTTGCAGCCGCGCGTGCCGAGGTGCACGTCGCTGATCCAGATGGTGCGATAGCGGCGGCGGTCGCCGACCGGTTCCTCCGGTCGGTGCGGACGCGAACTCGCGAAATCGAACAGGTCGGTGACGTCGGCGAGTTGCTCGGCGCCGGGCGCTTTCGAGGTCAACAAGGGCGTGTCGGCGATCGGCGGCATAAGCGGCTCTCCCTCGCCGCGCTTATGCCGCCGTCATGTGACGCCCGCGTCTCGCCGTGGTGACGGCGCGATGGCCGAACGGTGACGCTTTCGCGTCAGCGCACCAGATGCGCGGCCGCGTCCGCCGCGAGCGCGATCACGCTCCAGCTGCCGACGATCAGCGCGGCCAGCACCGCGGCACGACGACGGGGCGAAAAATTGTACCGGGCGACCATTGCAGCGTCCTCACCTATGTTTGTTGTGACACCGCTATGACATCAGGCGATGGTCCCGAAAAGGCGGCAATGCTGACCTTCCCGCATCATTGTTTCGATCACCGAAACCGATTGCGTGATCGGACGCTCCACCCCCGTGTTGCCACGCGCGGTCGCCGTGCCTAGTCAGGCGCGATGACCGACACGCTCGCCCCTGTTTCGCCTGCCTCCGCCGTCCCGACCATCGGCGCGCAACGCCTGTCCGCGCGCATGGAGCGCGGCGCACGCTTCCTGGGCAGCGACGTGGCGATCATGGCCGGGGCGATGTCGTGGGTGTCGGAGCGGAATCTCGTCTCCGCGATGTCGAACGCCGGCGGGTTCGGGGTAATCGCATGCGGGGCGATGACGCCGGCGCTGCTCGATGCCGAGATTGCCGCGACCAAGGCGATGACCGAGCGGCCGTTCGGCGTGAACCTGATCACCATGCACCCCGATCTCACCGCGCTGATCGACGTGTGCGCGCGACATCGGGTCGGCCACGTCGTGCTGGCGGGCGGGCTGCCGCCGAAAGGCTCGCTGGAGGCCATCAAGGCGAGCGGCGCCAAGGCGATCTGCTTCGCGCCGACGCTGGCGTTGGCCAAGAAGCTGGTCCGCTCGGGCGTCGATGCGCTCGTAATCGAGGGCATGGAGGCCGGCGGCCATATCGGCCCGGTGTCGACCAGCGTGCTGGCGCAGGAAATGCTGCCCGAGTTGGCTGAGGTCGTACCGGTGTTCGTTGCCGGCGGGATCGGGCGCGGCGAGGCGATCGCGGGCTATCTCGACATGGGGGCGGCAGGCGTCCAGCTCGGCACCCGCTTCGTCTGCGCGACCGAAAGCATCGCGCACGCCAATTTCAAGAAGGCGTTCATTCGCGCCTCGGCACGCGATGCGGTGGCGAGCGTGCAGATCGACCCGCGGTTGCCGGTGATCCCGGTCCGCGCGCTGAAGAATGCCGGTGGCGAGCTGTTCACTGCCCGTCAACGCGAGGTCGCGCAATCGCTGGACGAGGGCAGCGTGGCGATGGCCGAAGCGCAGTTGCAGATCGAGCATTATTGGGCGGGCGCGCTGCGCCGCGCGGTGATCGACGGCGACGTCGAGCATGGTAGCGTGATGGCGGGCCAGTCGGTCGGCATGGTCACGAAGGAAGAGCCGATCGCCGACATCATCGCCACGCTGATGGAAGAAGCCGCGCAAGCGTTCGAGAAGCGAAGCCGCTAGGGCGGCCATGACGCGGGTCGCGACGGCCATGCCCTCGCGACCGCGCCTTCATCAGATCGCGCCCGAGAAGGTGTCGCAGACTCCTGGATTGCCGTTGCTCTCAATCCCGCGCCGCAGCCACGCCTGCCGCTGCGCCGAGGTACCGTGGGTGAAGCTGTCGGGCACGACGCGGCCCTGCGCTTGGCGTTGCAGCGTGTCGTCGCCGATCGCCTGCGCCGCGCGCATCCCTTCCTCGACGTCGCCCGGATCGAGCCGGTCGCGGTTCATCGCCGCCCACACGCCCGCGTAGCAGTCCGCCTGAAGCTCCAGCCGCACCGACAGCGCGTTACCCTCCGCCTCGCCGGCGCGGCGCTGTGCCTGCTGCACCTCGGACGACGTGCCGAGCAGGTTCTGGATATGATGACCGAATTCGTGCGCGATCACGTAATATTGCGCAAAGTCGCCGCCCGCCTTGTACTTGTTCGCCAGCTCGTCGAAGAAGCTGGTGTCGAGATAGATGCCGTTGTCGGTCGGACAGTAGAACGGTCCCATCGCCGACATGGCAGCGCCGCAGCCCGATTCGCCGCTGCCGGTGAAGAATTGCAGCTTGGGCGGGCTGAACCGCTGGTTCTCGCGCGCGAAGATCTTTTCCCAGGTGTTCTGCGCGTTGCTGAACGCGCGGCAGGTGTCGCGGCGCGCGGTCGAGACGTCGCACACCTGCTGCACCGTTTCGCGTGCGGGCGGCGCGCCGACCTGGGGAGCGCTACCGGCCCCGGTGCCGCCACCCAGCATGCTGCCGAGATTGCCCAGCCCACCGAACACCGCCAGCAGGAGCAGCACGACCACGATTCCGCCGCAACCGAAGCGGCTGCCGATCAACGGCAAAAGCCCGAGCAGAAATCCGCCGCCGCCCCCACCGCCCAGGCCGCCGCCGCCACGCGCCTCACCCACGTTGATATCGTTGTCGTAATCGTCGAGCCGCATGCCGAAAGCTCCCCCAAAAGAGCGGGTCGTTGCCGATACGGCATGAATGCGCGCGCCCGCATGCGGGTTGCAACGCCGCGCGCGCTCGCCGATGGAAGGGCAACCGAGGCATAGAGAGGGTGGCAATGTTCCTGAAGGGCAAGAGCGCGATCGTCACCGGATCGACCTCGGGCATCGGCCTGGCGGTGGCGAAAGCGCTGGCCGGGGCGGGCGCGCACGTCATGCTCAACGGGCTGGGCGACGCCGACGCGATCGAGGATGCGCGCGCATCGGTCGCCGCGCTGGGTGACGGCGAGGCACTGCACGACGCCGCCGACATGGCCGATCCGGCGGCGATCGCGGCGATGGTGGCGCGCGCGCATGCGACGTGGGGCGGCCCCGACATCGTCGTCAACAATGCCGGCATCCAATATGTCTGCGGGATCGCTGACTTCCCGCCCGAGAAATGGGACGCGATCCTCGCGATCAACCTGACCAGCGCCTTCCACATGATGCGCGCCGCGGTGCCGCACATGCGCGCGCGCGGCTGGGGGCGGATCGTCTCCACCGCCTCGGCGCACAGCCTGGTCGCCAGCCCCAACAAATCGGCCTATGTCGCCGCCAAGCACGGGCTGGTCGGGCTGACCAAGACCGTCGCGCTGGAAACCGCGCCGGATGGCATCACCGTCAATTGCATCTCGCCGGGCTATGTCTGGACGCCGCTGGTCGAGAAGCAGATCCCCGATACGATGACGGCGCGCGGATTGACGCGCGAACAGGTGATCGACGACGTGCTGCTGGCCGCGCAGCCGACCAAGGAGTTCGTCACGCCCGAACAGGTCGCTGCGCTGGCGCTGTTCCTGTGCCGTGACGAGGCGAAGGCGATCACGGGCGCGAACCTGTCGGTCGACGGTGGCTGGACGGCGGCGTGAGGCGCACCGCCGGCGCGTTGCTGCTGTGTCTGGCCGGTTGTGGTGCGCGGCCGGGAGTAGCGCCGGTCGCCTCACCGCCCCCGCCGCTCGCGGCGGAGCCGAGCGACTGGCGGCGTTCGGCGACGCCCGCGGATCGCGATCGGCTGCGGCGATGGCGCGACGCCTGGGTGACCGCGCTGGCGCAGGCACGCGACGCGGCGGGACCGGCGCTGATCACCCACGGCGCGCTGCTGTCGATCGATGCCGCCCTCCCCGGTCCTATCCCGCCGGTCGGCGCCTATCGCTGCCGCGCCTTCAAGCTGGGGCGCCAGGGGCCGGCCGGTGCGGGCTTCGCTGGCTATCCGTGGTTCGAATGCCGTGTCACGGCGGCGGCAGACGGGGAGGCGCAACTCGTCAAGCTGACCGGGTCGCAGCGACAGGTCGGCGTCATCTACCGCGCCGACGCAAACCGCGCGGTCTTCCTTGGAACGCTCATGCTCGGGGACGAGGCGCGCGCCTATGCGTACGGGATCGACCGGACGCGTGACGTCGCCGGGTGGGTCGAGCGCATCGGCGAGCGGCGCTGGCGGCTGGTGATGCCCTATCCGGCGTTTGAATCGACGCTGGACGTGCTGGAACTGGTCCCGGCGGAGTAGCTATCTGCGCTTGCCCGGACGGTCGGCCGGAGCGGCGACCGGCGCCTCGATCGGTACCGCGCCCGACAGCGGCGGCAGCGTCGGTAGGTATTCCTTACCCGTCTTGTCGATTATGGTCACCGCCTGCGGCTGCGCGCCGGCCACCGCGCGCAGATAGCCGGTCGGCTTCTTCATCAGCTTGGGAAAATCGACGATCGTCAACCCGGCGCGGCGCGCCGCCTCGCGCACGAAGGTCACGCAATTGCGCTTGTTGAGGTTGTACGTCGCGTCGCCGGTCTCCTCGTGCCACTCGCGCACCAATGAAAGAATCGCGCCATATTGCGCGTCGGTCAGCGTACGCGAGAAGCGGACGTGGCTACCGTTGATGTAGAAGGGTTTGGGACGCTCGACCCTACCGGCGACGTTGCCGAACAGGATCGCAGGGGTCAGCGACTTGGCGGTGAAGCCATAGGCCGCGTCGACCGGCGTGCCGCCGGCGTCGGGAGTGCCGCGCAGCATGAAGAAGGCGTGTGGGAAGGTGTTGCCGAAATCGCGGCTCCAAAAGGTGATCGTGACCGCCGCCTGCACCGGCCCCGCACCAACCGCGACCAGCAATAGCGCGGCGCGCAAGAGCCAGCGACGCACGACCGCGTCACGCACCGGCGAGCGTCAGCCGCTCAACTTGTTCGCGGCTCAGCCGCACCGTGAGCGCACCCATAAACTCGTCGAGCTGGCCGGTAGAGGTGGCGCTCGCGATCGGCGCAGTGACGCCCGGCTGTGCGATCAGCCATGCCAGCGCGATCTGCGGCAAGGTCGCGCCGATCTCGTCGGCCACCGCGTCCATTGCCTCCAGCACCGCGCGCCCCCTTCCCTCCAGCAACTCGCCCATCCGTGCGCCGCGCACGCTTTTGGACAGGTCGTCGCCGGAGCGATATTTGCCGGTCAGGAACCCCGAAGCCAATCCATAATAGGGGGTCACGCCGATATTCTCGGTGACGCAATAATCCTGCAGCTCCCCTTCGAACTTCTCGCGGCTGACGAGATTATATTCGGGTTGCAGGACCTGATAATGCGGAAGTCCGGCCGCGCGCGCAATCTCAATCGCGGACTTCAGCCGGGCGGCGTGGAAGTTGGACGCGCCCAGCACGCGCACCTTGCCGTCGCGCACCAGCCGCGCGAACGCCTCGGCGACCGCCTCCTGCGGTTGCGCGTCGTCATCCTGGTGCGCAAAATAAAGGTCGATGCGATCGGTGCCGAGCCGGCGCAGCGACGCCTCACATGCCGCAACGATCCGTGCCGGCGCCAGCTTCTCGCCGCCTTCGCCTGGCAGCATACCGACCTTCGTCGCGAGCAGCACGCGCTCACGGTGACCGCTCTGCTTCAGCCACTCGCCGATCAGCGTCTCCGATTCGCCGCCCTGGTGCCCGTCGACCCATGCCGAATAGACGTCGGCGGTGTCGATCAACGTGCCGCCGCCGGCGACGAAAGCGTCGAGCACTGCGAACGAAGCAGCGCGGTCGGCGGTCCAACCGAACACGTTGCCGCCGAGTACCAGCGGCGTGATCCGCAAGTCGGAAGCGCCCAGGCGCCGCAGGTCGGTCATGTCGGTCCTTCGCGGGAGGATGGCCGCCGCCGGGAATGGTGGCGGCCCGATCGGATCAATTGCGGTCGCGCAGTTCCTCGCCGGCGCGCACCATCGCGTTGCCGGTCGCATCCGCGGCACGATCGCCGGTGTTTTTCAGCGCGTCGCCAGTGCGGTCGAGGCTGTTCTCGGCCTTGTCGAGCGCACGATCCGTAGCGGCATCGACATCGTTGACGGCGTTGGCCGTGGTCGCCTGCGTATCGGCGGCGATCGCGTTGCCGGCCTCGGCGGTTTCGTTCTGCGCACGCTCGCTGCACGCGGCCAGACCCAAAGCGGTCGCAGCGATCAGCGTGGAAGTGAACAGACGCTTCATGGGAGTCTCCCTGTTTGTTACGCGGGCACAATAGCCGCAGCGGCAAGGCGAACGAAACACGCGGGCAAAAGGTTCATCGCCGTCCTGCGTTGACCCATATAAAGATATCTTTATATGTGGTCGCCATGAAACTCGCCCTCGACATCTTTCGCGCGCTTGCCGACGGTTCGCGGCTGCGGATCGTCGCGCTGCTCGGCGCGATGGAATTGTCGGTCGGCGAACTGGCGCAGGTGCTGGGGCAAAGCCAACCGCGCGTATCGCGCCACGTCAAGATCCTGTGCGACGCCGGGCTGGCGGAACGCCGCAAGGAAGGCAGTTGGGTGTTCGTGGCGTTGGGCGAGCGGGCGCGCGTCGCGCCGGTGCTGGCGGCGCTGGAAGCCTATGGGGTCGCCGCCGATGTCGAGGCCGATGTCGCGCGGCTGGCGGCGGTGCGCGCCGACCGGGCGGCGGCGGCGGCGGCGTGGTTCGAGGCGCACGCGGGCGAATGGGACGCGATCCGCTCGCTCCACGTCGCCGAGGAGCAGGTCGAGGCGGCGATGCGAGCGCTATTGGGCGAGCGGTCGCTCGGGCGGTTGATCGACATCGGCACCGGCACCGGGCGGATGATCGAGCTATTCGCGCCGGCGGCCAGTCATGTGCTGGGGATCGACAAGAGCAGCGAGATGCTGCGGCTCGCGCGCGCACGCGTCGGGGAACAGGCCGAGCTTCGCCAGGCGGATCTCTATGCGCTGCCGGTCGCGGACGGGGGCGTCGATGTCGCGATCCTGCACAACGTCCTCCACTTCGCGCAGCAGCCCGGTGCCGCGATCGGCGAGGCGGCGCGCGTCCTGGATGCGCACGGGCGCCTGTTGATCGCTGATTTTGCCAGCCACGATCGCGAGGAGTTGCGCGCGCGGGACGCGCACACGCGCCTCGGGTTCGCGGATGCGCAGATCGCGGGCTGGTTCGCGACTGCGGGGCTGGCGCTCGAACGGGTCGAGACGCTGGAGGGCGGCGAACTGACGGTCAAATTGTGGCTCGGGCGCAAGCAAGGCGCACCGGTGCGGGAGGTAAAGGCGGCATGACGTTCTCGGTCAATCAGCTCGAAGAGGCGCGGCGCGCGCTGGAGGCGCCGCTCTATGCCGATGTCGGGGGCGACGTGGAGGTGAGCTTCGAATTCTCGCCGCCGAAGACCGACAAGGCCGAAGAGAATCTGTGGCAGTCGATCGAGACGCTCTGCCCGCTCAACCCGCGCTTCCTGTCGGTGACGTACGGCGCGGGCGGGTCGACGCGCGACCGCACCCATGCGACGGTGGCGCGTATCGCCCGCGAGACGCAGGTGCCGGCCGCCGCGCACCTGACCTGCGTGGAGGCGACGCGTGCGGAGATCGACGCGGTCGCGCAGGAATATTGGGCGGCGGGCGTACGGCACATCGTCGCGCTGCGAGGCGATCCGCCGGCGGGCGCGGCCGATTACGCTCCTCACCCCGGCGGCTATGAGAATGCCGCCGCGCTGGTCGAAGGGCTGCGACGGCTGCATCCGTTCGAGATTTCGGTCGCCGCCTATCCCGAGATGCACCCGAATTCGGCCGATCTCGCCGCCGATCTCGACAACCTGAAGCGCAAGCTGGACGCGGGCGCCAACCGCGCGATCACGCAATTCTTCTTCGAGCCCGAGACGTTCTTCCGCTACCGCGATGCCGCCGCCGCGGCGGGGATCTCCGCGGAGATCGTGCCCGGCATCATGCCGATCGGCAGCTTCGCGGGCGTGCTGCGCATGGCGGCGATGTGCAACACCGACGTGCCCGGCTGGCTGACGCGGCTGTTCGAGGGGCTGGACGACCACCCCGCCGCACGGCAGCTGGTCGCCGCGACGGTCGCGGCCGAACTGTGCCGCAAGCTTTATGCCGGCGGGGTCAAGCAGCTGCACTTCTACACGATGAACAAGGCGGAGCTGAGCTTCGCCATCTGTCACCTGCTGGGCGTACGCACGCGCCCGGCGCAGGAAAGGGCGGCGGCATGAACATTCGCGACACCTTCAACGCCGAGGCGGCCAAGCGCATCCTGATCACCGACGGCGCGTTCGGGACCGAGATCCAGAACTGGAAGCTGTCGGAGGCGGATTACGCCGGTCCGCTGACGCTGGGCCACGATCAGAAGGGCAATAACGACATCCTGGCGCTGACCAAGCCCGAGGTGCCCGAGGCGATCCACCGCGCCTATTTCGAGGCCGGGGCAGACATTGCCGAGACCAATACCTTTTCGGCCAACCGCATCAGCCAGGCCGATTACGGCGCCGAGGGGCTGGTGCGCGAGATCAACGTCGAGAGCGCAAAGCTGGCGCGGCGGATCGCCGACGAATTCCAGGCGAAGGATGGCCGCCCGCGCTTCGTGGCGGGCGCGATCGGGCCGACCAACAAGACGCTGTCGCTGTCGCCGGACGTCAACGATCCCGGCTATCGCGAGATCGACTTCGATTATCTGAAGGACGTATACCGCGAGCAGATCGACGCCTTGGTCGAGGGCGGCGCGGACTTCGTGCTGATCGAGACCGTGTTCGACACGCTGAACGCCAAGGCCGGGATCATGGCGGCGATTGAGGCTGGCGAAGCGCTGGGGCGCGACCTGCCGATCATGCTGTCGATGACCTTGACGGACCTGTCGGGGCGTAACCTGTCGGGGCACACCGTCGAGGCGTTCTGGCATGCGGTGCGCCACGCTAAACCGCTGACGATCGGGCTGAACTGCTCGTTCGGGGCGGAACAGCTGCGGCCCCACGTCAAGACGCTGAGCGAACTCTGCGACACGCTCATCATGGTCTATCCCAATGCGGGACTCCCCAACGAGCTGGGTGCGTATGACGAGGCGCCCGAGACGACCGCCGGGCTGGTCGGCGAATGGGCGTTCGCGGGCCAGGTCAACGTGCTGGGCGGCTGCTGCGGCTCGACGCCCGCGCATATCAAGGCGATCGCCGACCACGTCCGTGGCATGGCCCCGCGCACGGTCGCGGTGCCGGAGGTGCGAACCCGGCTGGCGGGCCTCGAGCCGTTCACGATGGCGGAGTAGCGCGCACGTAGCCCCCTTCCCTGCGGGGAGAGGGTTGGGTGAGGCGCCGCCCCGGACGCTACCCGCAGTGAGACACAGCCTCTCCCAAACCCTCTCCCCGGAGGGGAGAGAGCTAAAAAGAAGAAAATGATGACCACCACCTCCACCCAGTTCGTCAACATCGGCGAGCGCACGAACGTCACCGGCTCCGCGGCGTTCAAGAAGATGATCCTCGCCGGCGACTATAACCGCGCGATCGAGGTCGCTCGGCAGCAGGTGGAGAATGGCGCGCAGGTCGTCGACGTCAACATGGACGAGGGGCTGCTCGACGCGCACCAGGCCATGACGACCTTCCTGAAACTGATCGCCGCCGAGCCCGACATCGCGCGCGTGCCGATCATGATCGACTCCTCGAAGTGGGACGTGATCGAGGCGGGGCTGAAGTGCGTCAGCGGCAAGCCGATCGTCAATTCGATCAGTATGAAGGAAGGCGAGGAGCAGTTCCTTGCCCATGCGCGCAAGTGCATGAATTACGGCGCGGCGGTGGTCGTCATGGCCTTCGACGAGGTCGGGCAGGCCGATACGCAGGCGCGCAAGGTCGAGATCTGCGAGCGCGCCTACACGCTGCTGACCGGAATCGGCTTTCCGCCAGAGGACATCATCTTCGATCCCAACGTCTTTGCAGTCGCGACCGGGATCGAGGAGCATAACAACTACGGCGTCGATTTCATCGAGGCATGCCGCGAGATCAAGGCGCGTTGCCCGCACGTCCATATTTCGGGCGGCTTGTCGAACCTGTCGTTCAGCTTTCGCGGCAACGAGCCGGTGCGCCGCGCGATGCACTCGGTATTCCTCTATTACGCGATCCCGGCCGGCATGGACATGGCGATCGTCAACGCCGGGCAGCTCGACGTCTACGACCAGATCGACCCGGAACTGCGGCAGGCGTGTGAGGACGTCATCCTCAACCGTGATCCCGAGGCCGGCGACCGGCTGGTCGCGCTCGCCGAGCGCTTCCGCGGCACCGATGCGGTCGCCGAGAAGGCGGCGCAGGAATGGCGCGGCTGGGAGGTGACCAAGCGGCTCGAGCATGCGCTGGTCAAGGGCATCGACGCGCATGTCGTCGAGGACACCGAGGAATGCCGCCAGATGTATGCGCGCCCGATCGAGGTGATCGAGGGGCCGCTGATGGACGGGATGAACGTCGTCGGCGACCTGTTCGGAAGCGGCAAGATGTTCCTGCCGCAGGTGGTGAAGTCGGCGCGCGTCATGAAGAAGGCCGTCGCGCACCTGATGCCGTTCATCGAGGCCGCCAAGGAGCCGGGCGCCAAGGGCAAGGGCAAGGTCGTGATGGCGACCGTCAAGGGCGACGTCCACGATATCGGCAAGAACATCGTCGGCGTCGTGCTCCAGTGCAACGGCTTCGAGGTGATCGACCTGGGCGTGATGGTGCCGTGGTCGAAAATCCTGGAAGCGGCGAACGAGAATGACGCCGACATGATCGGGCTGTCGGGGCTCATCACGCCCTCGCTCGACGAGATGGTGACCGTCGCAGAAGAGATGCAGCGCGCGCAAATGCACATGCCGCTGCTGATCGGGGGGGCGACGACCTCCAAGGTCCATACCGCGCTGCGCATCGCGCCGGCCTATACCGGGCCGGTCGTCCACGTCCTCGACGCCAGCCGCGCGGTCGGTGTCGCAACGACGCTCGTCTCCGACACGATCCGCGACGATTATGTCGCCGGGGTCGCCGCCGATTACCAGGCGGTCCGCGATGCGCGGGAGGGCAAGGGGCAGAACAACCTGCTGCCGCTGGAAGAAGCGCGCAAGCGCGGCTTCGCGGCCGATATGTCGCTGAAGGCGCCGCCGGTGAAGCAGCCGGGCGTGCACGTGTTCGACGACTGGGACCTGGCCGACCTGCGCGACTATATCGACTGGACGCCGTTCTTCCGCGCCTGGGAGTTGGCGGGCAATTACCCCGCCATCCTGACCGATGAGGTCGTCGGCGAGAGCGCGTCGTCGCTGTATGCCGATGCGCAAGCGATGCTCGACCGTATCGTGTCGGAAAAGTGGCTGACGGCGCGCGGCGTGGCCGGGTTGTGGCCGTGCCACCGCCACGACGACGACGTGTGGGTGCACGATCGCCACATCGCCGATCATCGCTCGCCCGATGGCGGCAGCGTACCCGAGGGCTTCAACATTCCCGACCTCGACCGGCGCAACGAGCATTCGACGCGGCTGCCGTTCCTGCGGCAGCAGATCGCCAAGCGCGAAGGGCGCGCGAACATGTGCCTGGCGGACTTCATCGACCCGGCGGGCGACTGGATCGGCGGCTTCGCGGTCGGCATCCACGGCATCGACGCGCATCTGGCGCGGTACAAGGCCGACAATGACGACTACAACGACATCCTGCTGAAGGCGCTGGCGGACCGTCTGGCGGAGGCGTTCGCGGAGGCGCTGCACGCGCACGTCCGACGCGAATTGTGGGGCTATGCCCCCGACGAGCAGTTGACCAACGAGGCGCTGATCCGCGAGCAATACCGCGGCATTCGTCCAGCGCCGGGCTATCCGGCGTGTCCGGAACATTCGCTGAAGGTGCGGCTCTTCGAGATGCTGGCGGCGGAGGAGAACGTCGGCCTGGAGCTGACGGAGAGCTTCGCGATGCTACCGACGGCGGCGGTCAGTGGCTTCTATTTCGGGCACGCGCAGGCCGAATATTTCGGCGTGGCGCGGATCGGCGAGGACCAACTGGTGGATTACGCGCAGCGGCTGGGCGTCGACAAGGAACGCGCGACGCGGTTGTTGCGGCCGAACCTGGATTGAACATCGTCGCCCCTGCCTCCACAGGGGCGACGCGCTTACCCCAAAGCGGCGGCGACGATCGCGCGGGTGCCGGTGTGGGTGCGGTCGTATTCGACGATCGAGTCGAGGCTCTGCGCCATCGCACGGATCAGGCGAGTGCCGACGCCGGTGCCCCTGGGCGGGGCATCGCTCAGCCCGATCCCGTCATCCTCGACGGTCAGCCGGAAGCGTTCGTCGCCGTCCTTCGCCAATTGCACGCGCACCTCGCCTGCGCCGCTCGGATACGCATATTTGCAGGCGTTGCTGACTAGCTCGGTGACGATCACCCCCAGCGACACCGCACGATCGGTCGGCAGCCGCAGCGGCTCTGCGGTCAGCACCAGTGCGCGCGGGCAATCCTCCGTCGACCACGTCTGCGTCAGTTCGTCGATCAGCTGCGTCAGATAGTCGAGCATATCGACGCTCTCGACGTCGTCGCCGGTGTACAGCCGCCGGTGGACCTGCGCGATCGCGCTGATCCGCGCCTGCGTGTCCTCCAGCGCGGCGCGAGCGGCCGGGTCGGTCAGTGCGCTCGACTGCATCCGGACCATCGCCGAGACGAGTTGCAGCGAGTTGGCGACGCGGTGGTTCACCTCGGCCAGCAAGGCCTCCAGCCGTGCGTTGCTGGCGCGCAGCTCGTCCTCGGCCCGCGCCTTGGCCCGTGCAAGCTGCGCGCGTTCGATCACCTGCCGGAACGTCGCGTCGAGCAGGTCGAAGAAGTCGTCGGCCGCGGTCTTGACGATATAGTCCGCCGCGCCGCCGCGCAGCGCCGCCAGCGCGATCTGCGTCTCCTCCGATCCGCTGACATAGACCATCGGCGGGGCGTCCGGCAGCGCCGCCAGCCGCGCCATCGTCTCCAGCCCGTCGATGCCTGGCATGTAATGGTCGACCGCGACCACGTCGAACGGTTCGGCCGCCGCCGCGGCGACCCCCGCCTCACCGCCGTCGGCGACGGTCACGCGATAGCCGCGCCGCTCCAGCGCGCGCGTCACCAGCCGCCGGATGCCCGCGTCATCGTCGATATAGAGGATGCGGGGCGCGTCCATCGTCAGTGCGCGTCGCCCAGATCGGGGACTTGGATCACCGACAGGAACAGCCCCAGCTGGCGGATCGCCTGCGCGAAGCTTTCATAGTTCACCGGCTTGGTGATGTAGACGTTGGCGCCCAGGTCGTAGCAGCGCTGGATTTCCCGGCTGTCGTCGGTGGTGGTCAGGACGACGACCGGCGTGCGCTTGACCGGGCCGTCGCTGGTCTTGATCTTCGCCAGGATATCGGTCCCGCTCATGTCGGGCAGGTTGAGGTCAAGCAACACCAGCGCCGGGCCGTTCAGCTGCGGGCCGGTCTCGTCGGTGAAGATATAGTCGAGCGCGCTGGTGCCGTCGGTGAAGTGGCGGATCGGGTTCATGATCCCGGCGCGGCGGATGTTCTTCTCGATCAGGCGCGCATGGCCCTCGTCATCCTCGATCATCACAATGTTCACGGATTGCGGGGCGTTCATGCGGCGGTTTCCTGTTTGGCGAGGACGAGCGGGAGCGCGAGCGTGAAGGCCGCGCCCTCGCCGAGAGTGGAGGCGACGTCGATCGTGCCGCCGAGCCGGAAGACGAGCGCACGGACGGTGGCGAGGCCGATCCCCTCGCCCGGCCGGTCCTGCGCGCCCGAGCGGCGAAAGAGGTCGAAGACGCGCTGGTGATCGCGCGGATCGATGCCGCGGCCATTGTCGCGCACGACCAACAGCACGCGGTCGCGCTCGCGCCGCCCGCTGACCGTGATGCGCCCGGGTACGCCGGGGCGCAGATATTTGACCGCATTCTCGATCAGGTTCGACAGGATCTGGTCTAGCGCCAGCCGATCGCTGACCACCACCGGTAACCGATCCTCGACCGTGAGTGTCGTGTCGGTTTCCGCCAGCCGATGCGACAGCGTCTCGCCGATCTGCCCGACGAGCGCGGCGACGTCGATCTTTTCGGGCGACAGCGCACGCCGCCCTTGGCGGGACAGTTGCAGGATCGCGTTGATGAGGCGGTCCATCTTCTGCGTCGAGGTACGAATGAAGCCGATCGCCTCGGGCAGGTCCTCGGTCGCGGCCAGTCGCGCCTCTTCGCTCGCCACCATCGGCGCCTCGGCATCGACGCGCTCTACCAGCCCGCGAAGCGCCGCGGCGGCGGTCTCGAGTTCGGCGGTGAAGCCCATCACGTTGACCAAGGGCGAACGCAGGTCATGGCTGACGATATAGGCGAAGCGCTGGATCTCCTCATTAGCCCTTGTCAGGTCCTGCGTTCGCGCGGCGACCATATCCTCCAGCCCGGCGTTCAACTCGCGCAGCGCCTCGTCGGACCGCGACAGGTCGCGCGTGTAGGACATGATCGTCAGCGTCGAGATGACCGCCACCACCGCCAGCACCACCCCACCCAGCAGGATGGTCGCGTAGAACGCACGCTCGCTGGCGCGCAGCTCGGCGTCGCGGCGCGTCATCAGCCGGCGTTCGACCGCCGCCATCCGGTCGAGCAGGTTGCGGATCGTGCGAATGTCGCGGAGTTCCGCATCGTCGCCGAACGCGGCGATCGCCGCGGCACGATCGCCGCGTTCGAGCAGCGCGATCGTGTTTGCGCGCCGCGCCGACAGGCTGGCGAGCTGCACGTGCAGCCCGTCGTTGAACCGGCGCTGGACCGGATTGTCGCGCGTCAGCTGCTGGAGCGTCCGCAGTGCCACGGGGGTCTCCCGCTCGGCGCGACGATAGCTGTCGAGCCTCACCGTCCGCGACGGCACCAGCATATAGCCCCGGCGCGCGGCTTCCGCCTCCTCGATCAGGCGGCGGACATTCAGCACCGCATTCTCGACACGGTATGTGTGTTCGACCAGCCGCGTGTGCACTTCGTTGCGCTGCATGACCCGCACCGCGGCATAGCCGACCAGCAGCAACGCAAAGAAGCCGAGCGCCATCAGCGCGGTCATGCGACGCGCGAGCGCGCGGTTGGTCGGCGAGGCGGCGGGCGGGTCGGCCATTACGCAGCCGTTATCGCCTGTCGCGGCATTGCGCCAGTCGGGACAGACCCCGGCTGATGCAGATCGGTCGTCTTACAGCAGCAATTCCTGCGGACTCATCCGCCCGACCAGCCCGCCCCCGCGACGACGCGCCATCTCGGTCTCGGCGGTAAACCGCACGTCCGGATCGCGATCGGTGAGGAACTTGACCAGACTTTCCTCCTCGATCTCGCGCCATTCCTTGCCGCGATCGGGGCCGTAGCGAACGCGCGGCAGCAGCCCGGGCTCGCTAGACCATTGGATCAACTGTGCTACCGATGCCTCGTTCAACTGGTCGCGCAAGTGATGCGCGGTGACATAGGCGTCGGGGAAGGCGCGGTGCGCCGGCAGGCCGCGCTCATGGTCCAGCCCGGCCGGTTTGCGCCAGTAACGCAAAACCTGGTTGGAATAACTGGGCGAATCCGGCCACAGCCGCAGCGCGCATTTCCATGTGCAGATCCAGTCCGCGCCATGCGTCAGCGCAGGCGTGCAGAACTGCTCCTCGAACGCCGAACGGTGCGCCGCCAGCGCGATGCGGCGCGGGTACGGATCGAGCACCTGGCGCGCGACATCGTGCCACCACGGCGCGTCGGCGACGTCCTCATCGCGAATATGGTGGATCGCCTGTGTCACCGCAGGCATCGGCCGCCCAGGATTGACGAGGATGTTGCCCCCTTTGCCGTACAATTCCCAGCGCCCGTCCGCACCGAGCGCAACATCCTGCCAGCCGACCTCGCACACCGCATGCGCGGGCGGCGCCGAGCCGGTTGTTTCGAGGTCGATGACGCGGATGATCTGCGATTGCGTGCGACGGGGATACATCATGCCGTCGCGATGTGGGGCTTTCGTGTGCGAATTGCCATGCCGCACGGAAAAGAGCCCCGGGCCGTCCGGTCCGAGGCTCCCGTTCCCGGCGCCCCTTCGTCAGCGGGGCACACGCTTCGGCGGATCAATAAGTGCCCGAGAAGCTGCTGTTCAGGTTCGTGTCCTTGTCGGAGGCGGTGCTCGAACCCGTCGTACCGCCGGCGGTCGAACCGGGCGTAGTGCCAGAAGCCGACCCCGCAGTCGCGGTGCTGCCTGTCGCGCCGTAAGACGACGTGCTGTTCGACCCAGTCGCCCCGGTCGTCGACGACGACGTCTTGCGGTCGCGATCGCCGTAGCCGAACATCGCCTGATTCTGCTCTTCGTTGCGCCAATGCTGCTTGGCTTCGTCGGCGGTCTTGGACAGCGTCACCTTCTTGTCCTCGACCGACTTGATCCAGCGCGACGGGATCGAATGGTGCTGGCCGCCGGCATCGGCATCGTTCTTGGTCAGCAGGATGCGGTCGCCGCGCACCTTGTCGACCGTGCCGACGTGCGCGCCATCCGAACCGAGCACTTCGTCATGCTCCTTCACCTTGTCCAGCGACGCGCGCTGCGTCTGGCGTTCGCTGCGGAAGGTGGAGAATTCGTTCTCGAAGCGCGAGCGATTCTCCTGCCGATATTCGTCGTAATCGCGATCCAGCGCGGCGATCTGCCCCGAACGCCAGTTATGGTAGTCGCTGTCGCGATCCGAGCGGCCTTGCTGCTGGTAATAGCGCTCGTCATAGCGGCTGTCGGCCTCGCGGCGGCGCTCGGCCTCCTCATCGCCGAACCAGCTGCGCACTTCGTCGCCTGCGCGTGCGAAGAAGCCGCGATCCTCGTAGTCGTAGCCCTGCGGCTGGCGGCCGTAATCGGCACCGCGGTCGCGGTGACGCGCCTGACCGCGGTTGCGGTAATTGTCGTCATCGTCGTGCGCGTGCTGGCCGACGTCGTTGAAGCGGCGACCATCCGAGGCGTAGCTGCCGTGATATTCGCCGCCTTGGCCGCTCGACTGGCCATAGCGCGACTGGCCGTACTGCTGGCCGTAATTGCCTTGGCGTTCGCTGTAGCGATCGCGATAATCGCCGCGCTGCTGCCCGCGATAGCCGCGGTCGTCATCGTCGCGGCCATAGCTGCCGAAGCCGCCCTGCTGGCGGCCGTAGCCTTCGCGCTGGCCGTAACTGTCATGACCGTAATCGTTGCGACCGTAGGACCCGCGCCCGTAGGCGCCACGCTGGCCATAATCGTCGCGTTGGCCATAATCGTCGCGCTGGCCGTAGGAGCCGCGCTGGCCGTACGACTCCCGCTGGCGATGCGATTCGCGGTCGCCGCGCTCGCCATCGCGGTCGAACGCGCCAGCTGCCTGGTAGTCGCGCGCGCTGGAATAGCTGCCGCTGCGGCCCGAGCCATAGTCGCGGCCATAGTCCTGCGTCTCGCTGCGTCCGTAGTAATCGCCCTTCGGGTCGGTACCGCGCGGATAGCGTTCATAGCCCATGATGATTCTCCTGCGTCAGACACGCGATGCGCACCGCTTCGGCGGCGTCGCACCGGTGCCACAGGAAAGCTGATCCAGCGCAATCGTTCCTGTCGTTTCGCCAGGGCAACGGACTTTCATCCCGCATGTGGCTCGGGTTGTCCGCCGACGAAAGTTCAAGGAGTGGCGCCAACGGCTGTTGCATCGCCGGCAGATCGCGTCTAAGGGCGTCGCTCCCGGCCAATACCGGGTATCGGCGGGCGGGGCTGTAGCTCAGATGGGAGAGCGCTGCAATCGCACTGCAGAGGTCAGGGGTTCGATTCCCCTCAGCTCCACCACCCGCCGCCGATGACAAATCCCGCCATTGCCGCTGATGCCATTCCCGCCGCGACCCTGATCGTGATGCGCGATCGCAGCGGCGCCGATCCTGAGATCCTGATGGTCGAGCGAGCGGGCGCGATGGCGTTCGCGCCGGGCGCCATGGTGTTTCCCGGCGGTCGGGTCGACCCTGCCGATGTCTCTCTGGCGCAGATGCTTAGCCCGGCCGACCTGGACGACGGCGCGGCCCGCATCGCCGCGATCCGCGAGACGATCGAGGAGGCCGGGCTACCTATCGGGCTGTCAGCGATGCCCGACGCCGCCGCGCTGGCGACGCTGCGCACGGCCCTGCGGCGCGGCGTGCCGTTCGGCCCGGCGCTCGCCGCGATCGGCGCGACGCTTGCGACCGATGCGCTGGTGCCGTTCGCGCGATGGTGCCCCGCCCACCGGATCGTGCGACGCTTCGACGCGCGCTTCTATCTGGCCGCGCTGCCTGCGGACGCACCCGCGCCGCAGGTCGACGGTACCGAGAACGTCCGGCTGTGCTGGGCGAGCGCGCGCGCGGTGCTGGACGATGCCGCCGCCGGGCGACTGACGCTGATCTTTCCCACCCGGCGCAACCTGGAACGGCTTGCCCTGTTTCGAACGCATGCCGCGGCGGTCGCGGACGCGCGGGCGCGCCCGTCGCGGACGATCGTTCCTTGGCTCGAACAGCGAAACGGGGAGGACTATCTCTGCATTCCGGACGATCTCGGCTATCCGATCACCGCCGAGCGGCTGGACGCCGTGCAGCGCGGATAGCACGCGGCGTTCGCCGGCTGATGGCGTGGGCCGTCGCGCTGCTGCTGCTCGGGACGCTGGCGCTGGTCGCGTGGGGCACGTTGCGCGGGCGGCCGCAGGATCTGCCGTGGACTCCGCTCGACCTTGGGCAGCCGATCGGCGCGTTCACCGGGCGCAAGCTGACCGCGCTGGCCGGTGATGCGCCGGCGTGCCGCGGGCTGCTGACGCAATCGGGCGTTCGCTACACCGCGCTACCCACCCGCCGCGACGGGCAATGCGGCTATGACGATGCGGTGCGGCTGATCGAAGGCGGCGCACGCAAGGTGGCGCTGTCGCCTGCCGGGATCGGGATCGCCTGCCCGATCGCCGCCGCGCTCGCGATGTGGGAATGGGACGTGGTCTCGCCGGCCGCGCGCCGCCATTTCGACGCGCAAGTCGTTCGCGTCGATCATTTCGGCAGCTATTCGTGCCGCCGCCTCTACGGTCGCGACGCGGGCGCCTGGAGCGAACATGCCAGCGCAAACGCGATCGACATCGCGGGCTTCCGGCTATCGGACGGGACGCGGATCAGCGTGGCGCGCGACTGGCAGGGTAGCGGCACGGATCGGGAAACCAAAGCCGCGTTCCTGCGCGAGGTGCGCGACGGGGCGTGCCGGCTGTTCGCCACCGTGCTGTCCCCGGATTACAATGCCGCGCACCACGACCACTTCCATTTCGATCAGGCAGAACGCGGGGCGGCGGGATGGCGGGCGTGCCGCTGATCCGGCTGGACGCGCGCGCGTGGCAGACGCGCGAGCATTTCCGGGCGGCGCTGCTGCCGGCGCTCGGCGCGCCAGCATGGCACGGTCGCAATCTCAACGCACTGTACGCCGGTCTGGTCGCCGGAGAGGATCGCGTTCGTCCGCCGTTAATGGTCGAGATCGTGGTCGCGCGCCCCCTGCCCGGGCGCTGACCGAGTACCTTCACCGCGCACGCAGGGTGTTCGACGATGCGGGCCGTGATATCGGTGTGCCGATCCCGCCCCGCTTCGCCTGACGATCAGTGCGGCAGCGCGGCGGTGTCGACCTTTTCGACCCAGTGCGGGAAGAACGACGGCTGACGCGAGGACCATCCCGATGCGGTCGCCGCCGCCTCGCTGATCGACTGGAGTAGCCGGCGGCGCAATTCGGGGTGCAGCTGCGGCATCGCGGCGGCAGCGCAGAAGGCGGACGGCAGCCATGGGCGCACCTTCGCGCCAACCAGTCGCTCGAAAAGGAAGCGAAATGCCGAGAAGGACGTGATCCTCCCCTGCCCCAGGTCGAAGGCCGCCAGCGTGATCAGCGGCGCCAGCACCTGCTCGGCAGCGTCCAACCCACTATCGTCGGGGACGACGGCGCGGATCGCGGGCAGACGACGATAATGCTGCGCCTGCGCACGGATACTCGCCGCCTCGACAACGTCGCGCGACCACCGCGCCAGCGCATCGTCCCGGTCGAGCCCGACGTCGAGGCTGCGACGGATATACCGCTGCGTCGCCGCCGGGAAGGTCGCGAACTCCTTCATCTCGGCGAGTGTCATCGCGCCTTCGGCCGCCTTCATTCTACCCATCGCCACACCCCGCCGTGCAAGATCCAACGCCCGGAAGAATGCAGCAAAGTGGTTAACACTTAGCTTAACGATGCCGTCTTCCGGCCGTCATAAATCAGCACGCCCCGTGCCGCACCGCAACATGGATGCGACGAACGGAGGAGCCGGGAACGAAAACGACAGTAAAGCGCCACCGATCGGCAACGATCGGTCGCAGCGCGGATCATGCGTCGCGCTGGCGCTCGGCCTCCTCGGCCGCATCGAAGCCCGATGACGGCGCCGGCTCGCTGCGCCCCGGCTGCGTGATCGACACCGGATCGGAAGCGTCCATCGTCTCGTCCAGACCCTCGTCCAGCCGCGCATCGTCACTGTTCGGGTGCTTCGACAGCCGCTTGTCGATCGAGCGGTCCTGCCCCGCATCCTGCCGAGGATCCTTCGATCCGCCCGAATTGCCGGCGGTGGGCGCAACCGACAGGCTGTCGAGCGCGCGCTCGTCGATTCCGCTCGCTTCGGTCATCTCATACCCTCCTCGTCCGGACATATTCGCTTACACGTCAACGCCGGATCGCGGCGGGCGTTCCTGTTCCAGCCGCCGAACCGCGACGCGCTGCTCCCACAAGGTGGCCGCGCCGAAGATGGTCATGAACGCGATGTCGGTGGCATCGCGCCCGACACCGACGCGCGCCATCTCGTCGGCGCGTGCCATCCCGGTCGCATCTAGCAAGTGCCAGGCGCCATCCAACCATACCTCAGCGACGGCATGAAAATCGGGCGGGTCGACGCCGGGCGCATAGACCGACACGCACCGCGCCGGAATCCCCGCGGCGCGCGCCAGCGCAACCAGCAGGTGCGCATAGTCGCGACACACGCCGCGCCGCTCGGCAAAGGTATGCAGCGCACCGCCGCCAAGCGGCGCCGGCGCATATTCGAGGTTGGTGCGCACCCAATCGGCCAGGGCCACCGCCAGTGCGCCGCCGGACAGCCCGCCGAAGGTGCGCCGCACGAAATGGTCGAACCGATCCGCCTCGCAATACCGGCTGGGCAGCAGGTACGGGATCGTCGCGGCGGGCAGGCGCGCCGCCGGCGTTGCGGGCAGTTCGTCCAGCCGCACCACCGCGCGATCAATCGTCACCGTCGCGGTGTAACGCGCTACGAGCCGTCCCTCTCCCCGTGCCCAGCACCGCTGCCCGATCCCCTCCTCGCCTGCGACCGCGCGGATCGGATGGTCCGATTCGATCACCAGCGACTGCGCCTCCAGGAACTGATCGGGCGTCGCGGCCACCTCGATCTGCAGCAGCACGTCGGCGGGAAGCGGGAATCCGTAGTCGAGCACCGACTCGATCGACAAGCGCATCGGCGCAATCCTTTGCGAAGAGGAAGAAAAAAGGCCCGGCGGTCACCCGCCGGGCCTTTGACGTTCGTCACTCAATCCCCTGGATCAGTCGCGGTTCCCGCCGAACAGCCGCAGGATGAACAGGAACATATTGATGAAGTCGAGATAGAGGCTCAGCGCCGACATCACGACCGCCTTGCCAACCATCTCCGGGCCGTAGCCCGCAACCTGGAGGTACAGGCTCTTGGTCCGCTGCGTGTCATAGGCGGTCAGACCCGCGAACAGCAGGACGCCGACCAGCGAGATCAGGAGTCCCATCGGGCCCGACTGAACGAACATGTTGATCAGGCTGGCGACGATCAGACCGACCAGACCGATGATCAGGAAGGTGCCGAACGCCGACAGGTCACGCTTCGTCGTGTAGCCGTAGAGGCTCAGCGCCGCGAAGCCCGCCGCGGTGGCGGCGAACGCCTGCGCGATGGCGAGCGGCGAATAGACGAAGAAGATCGACGACAGCGACAAGCCCATCGCGACCGCGAAGCCCCAGAACATCGCCTTGAGCGTGGACGTCGAGAACTTGCCCTGCCCGAAGCTCATCGCGAACACGAACGCGAGCGGCGCCAGCGCCACGATCCAGCGCAGCGGCGTGCCGAACACTGCCTGAGCATAACCCGACAACGCGAATGCCAGGGCGACGATGCCGGTCAACAGCACGCCGGAGGCCATGTAGTTGTAGACGGACAGCATGTACGACCGCAGGCCGGCGTCGCGCGCCTCCGTGCGGGTGCCCGAAGCGGTCCCGCCGAACGGGGCAGCGGAGGGCCGGGGATCGGACCAATTGGCCATTGTCTCTTTGCTCCTTCATCCGAACGAATGGGTCGGACAGCGGGAATATCGCGCGTCGGTTCCCGTATTTCAAGGAAGCCGGCGACCCGCAACGGCCGCAGCAAAGGTTCGTTACAGCCCTATGCATCGCCTCTTCGTCGCCCTGCGTCCGCCGCCCGCGATCCGCACCTTGTTGCTCGATGCGATGGGCGGCCTACCTGGCGCGCGCTGGCAGGATGACGAGCAGTTGCACTGCACGGTCCGCTTCGTCGGCGAGGTCGACCGGCGCCAGGCCGAGGATGTCGCTGCCGCGCTCGCGACGGTCGCTGCCCCGACGCCCCGCGTGCGTATCGACGGCGTCGGCACGTTCGAGCGACGCGGACGCCTCGACACGTTATGGGCGCGCGTGCTGCCGGGCGAGCCGCTGGCGGCGCTTCATCGCAAGGTCGACCAGGCGCTTGCCCGCGCCGGGGTGGCCGCCGATCCACGCCGCTACCTGCCGCACGTCACGCTCGCGCGCTTCTCACGCAGCGCTGCAGACCCGGTGGCGACAGACCGCTGGATCGCCGACCACGCCGCCCTCGCCTCTCCCGATTTCACCATGCCGCACCTGACGCTGTACGAAAGCGTGCTCGCGCATGACGGCGCCCGCTACGAAGCGGTCGCGCGTTGGCCGCTGAATTAGCGTCCTTCCCTTGGCGGCCGGGTCTGATAGGCTCCGGGCAAAATCGGGAGGATGCATGGCCGGAGACGATGACGCCCGCGCGAGCGGCTATGCATGGTACGTGCTGGGGCTGCTGTTCCTGGTCTATGTCCTCAACTTCGTCGACCGGCAGGTGATCTCGATCCTTGCCGAGGACATCAAGCGCGACCTGAACCTGCGCGACGAGGATCTCGGCTTCCTCTACGGCACCGCCTTCGGCGTATTCTACTCCCTCTTCGGCATCCCGCTCGGGCGGTTGGCGGACAATTGGCATCGGGTACGCCTGATGACCGCCGGGCTGTCCCTGTGGTCGGCGATGACCGCCTTTTCGGGCCTGTCGGCGAGCGGCACCCAATTGGCCGCGGCACGCGTCGGCGTCGGCATCGGAGAGGCGACCGCGTCCCCTTCCGCTTATTCGCTGATCTCCGATTATTTCCCAAGGAAGCGACGGGCCACCGCGCTGTCGATCTACTCGGCGGGCCTGTATGTCGGCGGCGGCTGCTCGTTGTTCATCGGTGGACTCATCGTCCAGAAATGGGATCACGCCTATCCCGCCGGCGGTCCGCTGGGGCTCGCCGGATGGCAGGCGGCATTCCTGGCGGTCGGGCTGCCGGGCCTGCTGCTCGCCGCGGTGGTCAGCACGCTCCGCGAGCCGGTGCGCGGCGCGATCGAAGGATTGCCGGCGCCGCCGGCCCATCCCGCCCCATTCCGCGCCTTCACCGATGAGTTGCTGACGATCCTGCCGCCGCTGACGCTGATCGGCGCCGCGCGGCTCGGCCAGCGTGCGCTCCTCGTCAACATGGTCGCGCTCGCCGTGACGATCGCGGTCGTGGCGGTGCTGCACCTCGCAGGCGAGCCGCTGCCGCAATGGATCGCGGTCGGGGTCGGCGCCTATGCGGTCTTTTCCTGGGGCTGTGCCTTGCGTCATCGCGATCCGCCCACCTACGCGCTGATCGTCGGCACCCCCGCCTTCCTGTGCACGGTCGTCGCTTATGGCCTCAACGCTTTCATGGCCTATGCCGCGAGCTTCTGGGCCGCACCGTACGCCATCCGCGTGCTCGGCGTGTCACCTGCCGAAGCCGGGCTGTTCATCGGCGGCTCGGGCGCGGCGGCGGGGTTCATCGGGGTGACGACGGGCGGGCTGATCGCGGACCGGATGCGCCGCCGCAACCCGGCCGGAAGATTGGTGCCGGTGATCGCCAGCGCGGTGCTGCCGGTGCCCTTCATGATCGCAGGGTACACGACCGTCACCCCGGTCGTGCTCTACACCTGCGTCTTCTGCGCGCAGGTGTTCGCGGCATGGGGGCTCGGCGCCGCGGCGGCGGCGACGCAGGATCTGGTCCTGCCAAGGATGCGCGGCACCGCCACCGCGACCTTCTTCATCGGCACGACACTGATCGGGCTGGCGCTGGGGCCGTATCTCGCCGGCCGTATCTCGACGCTGACCGGCAGTCTGTCGACGGGGATGCTGTCGCTGCTGCTCAGCGTGCCGCTCACGCTCGTGGCGGGGCTGGTCGCCTATCGTCGCTTCCCCGCCGCCGAGCGCACGCGCGAGGCGCGCGCACGGGCGGCGGGCGAGCCGATCTGACCTCAGGCCGGCTGGAAGACGCCGCAGGCGATCCGGCCACCCGAATTGCCGCTGGGATCGGTCATCAGGTCGTCGGGGCCGGCGTGAACGACCATCGCGGCGCCGTCCGCGTCCATCAACCCGGCGAGCGTTGCGCCCGGGATGACCGCACCGATCGTACCGCGGCCATCGGCGGCGATCACGAGGTTTGGCAGGTCGCCCTCGTGCGGGCCCTGCGGGTTCATCGTCCCGTGCTTCTTCTGGTTCGGGTTCCAGTGGCCGCCCGCGGTGGTGAAGTCCGGCGCGTCGCAGCGTCCGGTCGTGTGGACGTGCGCGCCGTGCGTGCCCGCCGGCATCCCCGTTGCGTCGACGGTGAAGCGAACTCCGCCAGCCACTTCGGTTGCGGTCGCGCGGCCCACTGGGGTTCCGGTCGAACTCATCAGCATCGCCACCGCGCGTGCGCCGCCCGCGACCGGCGTGCCGGTGTCCATCTTGCCTTCGTCGTTGCAGGCCGCCAGCACCAGCGTCGCCACACCGATCCCCGCCACCATCGCCATCCGTCGCATCGCTCGTCCTCCTCCACTGAAGTCTGGCCGGGCAACCCGCTGCGCCCGGCAGGGTTCCGGCGCCTTAGCGGTGCCCGCTGGCGATCAGCGCCGCGATCCGCTTGCCGAGGTACGCCGCCTGCACGATCGCCAGCGCCAGAGCGACATTCAGCACGACGATCTCGATCAGGAAGAACCACAAGGGCGTGCCCGCCATCATGCTCAGCCCCAGGAGGATCGTGCGCGGGTTCGCCCCCAGTGCGGCCAGCAGTGGCAGCGCCCGCGAGCCGACCTCGCGCGCGATGCCAGCGATCCGCCGCCGCTCGGGCGGATCGGCCTCCGCGCTGGCGACGAGCGCGTTCACCCGCTGCGTCGGGCGCGACAGCGCGTGCCACACGCTCAGGTACAGGTTGGACAGCGCCACGCCGATGCCACCGCCCTCGGCCTTCGCGTTCTGCAGCCACGGCGTATTATAAGCCCACCATTGATAGGTACGGCGCTGGCTCTCCGCGAACACCGACTGCACGGCGCGGCTGAAGCCGGCCACAATCGCGATCGGCCATGCGATCCAGCCGATCCGGTCGTCCAGCGCGCCGGCCAGCAGCAGGTAGAGCACGCCGTGCCCGGCATAGTCGCACAGCCCGTCGACGATCTCGCCCGAGGGCGAAGCGCGCCCCGACATCCGCGCCAGCGCTCCGTCTGCACCGTCAACGACATGCCACGCGCAATGCAGGAAGAAGCCGAGCGCGATCGCTGCCGGCGTCGCGACCCAGGCATAGAGGACCGCGGTGACCATCACCATGACGGCGCCGGCGACCGACACCATGTTCGGCGTGATCGGAGTCGGCACCAATGCGCGTGCCAGCCGGTGCGCCAGCGGATGGTAAATCGTCCGGTTCAGAAAACCCTGCAACTCGCGCGGCTTTCCCGCCACAGCCGTTTCAGATTCGTTCACGCGGTCCCTCGCGAGATTGCCCCACGGCGCCTATACAGGGCATCGGCTCGCTTGACAGATGCCTCGTATCTGTCACGAAGCGGCAACGTTTTTGTTTATCGTCCGGCTAAGCGCCGGCAAGTGGGGTAGAATGGCGACGATCAAGGTTGCGGTTATCGGTGTCGGCAACTGCGCAAGCAGCCTCGTACAGGGGAAATATCATTACGCCGGCAGCAATACCGCCGCGGGCCTGATCCACGAGGACATCGGCGGCTACAAGGTCGGCGACATGGAATTCGTGGCTGCGTTCGACGTCGACTCGCGCAAGGTCGGGCTCGATCTGGGCGAGGCGATCTTCGCCAAGCCGAACTGCACCAAGGTGTTCCATGCCGACGTGCCGAAGACCGGCACCATCGTGAAGATGGGGGCCAAGCTGGACGGCGTCGCGCCGCACATGCTGACCGCCGCCAACGATCGCGGGTTCGAGATCAATGACACGCGCGACGCCGAAAAGGCGGAAATCGTTGCCGAGCTGAAGAACTCGGGCGCCGAAATCCTGGTCAACTTCCTGCCCGTCGGCAGCCAGGAGGCGACCGAATTCTACATGGAATGCGCGCTGGAGGCCGGTCTCGGCGTCGTCAACTGCATGCCCGTGTTCATCGCGTCGCGCCCGGAATGGGAGAAGAAGTTCGCGGATGCCGGCCTGCCGATCATCGGCGACGACGTGAAGGCGCAGGTCGGTGCGACCATCGTCCACCGCGTGCTGTCGAACCTGTTCGGACAGCGCGGCGTGACGATCGATCACACCTATCAGCTGAACACCGGCGGCAACACCGACTTCATGAACATGCTCGACCGCAACCGGCTGGCGAGCAAGAAGGAGTCGAAGACCGAGGCGGTGCAGGCGGTGATCGCCGAGCGGCTGGCGGACGAGAACATCCACGTCGGCCCGTCGGACTACATCCCGTGGCTGGGCGACAACAAGCTCTGCTTCCTGCGGCTGGAGGGCGACCTGTTCGGCGGCGTGCCGATGAACCTGGAGCTGCGGCTGTCGGTCGAGGATTCGCCGAATTCGGCGGCGGTCGTGGTCGATGCGATCCGTTGCGTGAAGCTGGGGCTGGAGCGCGGGATCGGCGGCGCGCTGGAAGGTCCGTCGGCGTTCTTCTGCAAGCACCCGCCCCAGCAGGTGACGGACGACGTGGCGGCGGCGATGACCAACGAGTTCATCCACGCCGACGCACGCCTCGCCGCCGAGTAAGGAAGCCTTGCGTTGCACGCGCTGATCGTCGCGGCCGGCTACGGCAGCCGGCTGCGCGAGGTGTCCCCATCCAAGCCGTTGACGCTCGTCCATGGCGTGCCGCTGATCGAGCGCGTGCTACGTGCCGCCATCGCCGGCGGGGTGACCGCCGTGACGGTGGTCACCGGTCATGAGGCGGAGCGGCTCGAGCGGCACCTGGCGCTCGCCGCCGCGACGCTGGGCGTCCCTGTCACGTGCGTGCGGACGCCCGATTGGTCGTTGCCCAACGGCCACTCGGTGCTGACCGGCGCTGCGGCGGTCGGCGCGCGCCGCCACCTGCTGATGATGGCGGATCATCTGGTCGACCCCGCGTTGATCGCCCGTGTCGCGGCGGCACCCGACGCCGCGCTGGTGCTGGGGGTCGACCGCCGGCTCGGCAACCCGCTTGTCGACCTCGACGATGTTACCCGTGTGCGGACCGATGGCGATCGGATCGTCGCCATCGGCAAGCACCTGCCCGACTACGATTGCTACGACACCGGCGTTTTTGCGGTCGATGCCCGCTTCCACGCCGCGCTCCGCGCCTCCATTGCCGGGGGCGGCGCCGGGTCGATCTCGGCTGGCGTCGAGGCGCTGGCCGCGGCGGGCGGCGCTCGCGTCGCCGACATCGGCGACGGCTGGTGGCTGGACGTCGACGATCCCCGCGCCCTGGCGCAGGCCGAGGCCGCAATGGCGGCGTACGACGCGCATCAACACGCCGCCTGACAGCAACAAAATCTCACTCTCCAGCGCGGAACGCGCCGATAACATCGGTTATTCACACCGGCATTCTTCCTTGCCGGAGCGCTACGCATGAGCCACGATCATCGCCACCTGACGCATCGCAGCTTCGCCGGCTGGCCAGCGCTACTGGCGATCTGCGTCCTGATCGCAGGAGTGCTGTACCTGACGATCGGCCGCAACGAGCCGACCGTCCGCGTCAAACCCGCGACCGGCTCTGCGCAGGCGATGGCGCTTGCCGCCGAGCAGTCCGGGACGGCGAAGGACCCGCGTCGATAGATCACGCGTCGGTGACGGATCGTCGACGGGCGTCACGGCGTTGAGACTATATGACCGACCCCGTTGATCCGCAGCACCGCCGCCGGCCCGCCTTCGACAAGGACTCCGGCAAATTCGGCCAGGGCTACACGCTCGACGACGAGCGCCGCCTGGGCGACGAGATGCCCGCCGGCTCCGTCGCGCCGAAGCCGTCGCAAGTGCCTGAGGGCACCACCGACGCCGGTCGCCGGGCCTCCTTCGACCCGGAGACGGGCGAAGTCCGCGGCAGCGGTTCGAGTGCGGGCGGCGGTCACGACGGCGAAGACCCGGACGCGGACAGCGCCGGTGGCCACGGTGCGCCGCTGACCGGTAAAGGCAGCGATCATCACGACTGATCTTCGCGTTCTCCGGCTCCTCAAGTCGTGCCGGCAGAAGGTGGTCCGTCGCTTGCTCGGTGCCCATCAAGCCAGCTAAGGGGTCATGAAGCGGCCTTGACCTATGCGGACGCCGCTCACCTCGCCATGTCCGGAGAGAACGAGCGTCCGTCGACGAGCCTTCGGCTTGAGCCGGTCTACTCCAGCCCCTCGGCCCGCTCGTCCACGTGCGTCTCTTCCTTCGACGCCAATGCGCCGTCCTCGACGATCGCGAGCAGTTCGCGCGCGCCATACGGCTTGGCGAGCAGATGACCCTCGGGCAGCACATCGCTGACCGCACTCACGTCGCCGCTCGCCACCACGATACGAATGCCCGGCCGCAGTTCCGCGGCACGCTCTGCCAGCTCCAGCCCCGACGAGCCCGGCAAATGCACGTCGGTGACCAGCACGTCGATCGGCGCGGTCTGGAGTGCCGCCATCGCTTCCTCGGCGCTGGCGGCATCGACCACCACGTGCCCGGCCTCCTGCAACACCTCGGCTGTGGCGCTGCGGATCAGCGCATCGTCCTCGACCAGCAGGATGGTACGACGCGCCTCCGTCGGCATCGGCGCCGGGCGGGTCGGCGCGACGGCCGGTATCTCGGCCACGCTCCGCTGCCGCTGACCTTGGTTGGCCAACACATGCCGCACCTTCCGCGCCAGTGCCTCGCGCGTATAGGGTTTGGACAATAGCTCGAGCCCGGCGTCCAGCCGCCCGCCATGGACGATCGAGTTCTCGGTATAGCCGCTGGTGAACAGCACCGCGATGTCCGGAAGCCGCTGCCGCGCCTTGCGCGCCAGTTCGGGACTCTTGAGCGTCCCAGGCATCACCACGTCGGTAAACAGCAGATCGATGGGAATACCGCTTTCCACCACGCTCAGCGCGCTTTGTGCGTCGACGGCCTTGAGCACCCAGTAGCCCAGGTCGCCGAGCATCTCGACCACCGTCGCGCGGACCTCGTCGTCGTCCTCGACCACCAGCACCGTCTCGGTTCCGCCGGTGATCGGGCCGTTGTCGATTACGACCTCCAGATCCTCGCTTTCCATCGCGCGTGGCAGGTAGAGGCGGATCGTCGTGCCATGCCCGGGCTCCGAATACAGGTTCACGTGCCCGCCGGATTGCTTGACGAAGCCATAGACCATCGACAACCCAAGCCCCGAGCCCTTGCCCTCCGCCTTCGTGGAGAAGAACGGCTCGAACACCTTGGCCATCACGTCGTCGGACATGCCGCAGCCGGTGTCGCTGACTGCCAGCATCACATATTGGCCGGGCACCACCTCGTCGTGGCGGCGGGCATAATCGTCATCGAGATGCGCGTTCGCCAGCTCGATGGTCAGCTTGCCCTGCCCTTCCATCGCGTCGCGCGCGTTGATCGCGAGGTTCAGCAGCGCATTCTCGATCTGGCCGGGGTCGATGAAGGTGTTCCACAAGCCGCCGCCGAAGATCGTCTCCACCTCGATCCCCTCGCCGATCGCGCGGCGCAGCATGTCGTCCATCCCGCGCACGAAGCGGGTGACGTTGACGACCTTGGGCTCCAGCGCCTGTCGCCGCCCGAACGCCAGCAGCTGCGCTGCCAGCCGCGAGCCGCGCGACACGCCCGCCAGCGCGTTGGCGACGCGCGTCTCCGCCCGCTGGTTGCCGGCGATGTCCTTTTGCAGCAGCTGGAGGTTGCCCGAGACGACCTGCAACAGATTGTTGAAGTCGTGCGCGACGCCGCCGGTCAGCTTGCCCACCGTCTCCATCTTCTGCGCCTGCGCCAGCTTGCGCTCGGCGACATGGCGCGACGCGATCTCGTCGATGACGCGCGTCTCCAGCGTCTCGTTGAGCTGGCGCAGCTGCTCCTCGGCGCGCTCACGATGCCGCACCTGCCGCTCGAGTTGCTCGGCATGGTCGCGCAACGCGGCCTCGGCGGCGCGCTGGTGCGTGATGTCGGTGTGGACGCCGACCCATTCCGCGATTTCGCCGCGCGCGTCGATGCGCGGCACGGCACGTATCGCGAACGTCCGCCACGTCCCGCAATGCCGCCGCACGCGATGTTCGAACACGAAGGTCGACTTGGACGCCACCGCCTTCTGCCACGCCGCGACCGTGGGCTGCGCGTCGTCGGGGTGAACCGCATCGGCCCAGCCGAAGCCCTGATATTGCTCGGGCGTCTGCCCGGTCAGCATCGCCCAACCGAGCTGCTCGCCGACCATTCTCCCCTCGGCATCGTTGGTCCACAGCACGCCGTGCATCGCCTCTACGGCGGCGCGGAACCGCGCATTGCTGTCGTTCAACGCTTCCTCGCGCAACGCGCGGTCCTCGATGTCGAGCACGATCACCTGGAAGCCGACCACAATTCCCACGGCGTTGCGCCGCGGGAGGTAGCGGATGTCCGCACGTCGCCACGATCCGTCGCCGTGGCGGATCAACTCGTCCCCGACGATCGTCTCGCCCGCCAGCGCCCGCTCCATGAACGGGCGGCGACGCTCGAAATTTTCCGCGCCGATCACGTCGCGGGTGTGGTGCCCGACGACCTGGTCGACGCCGATCCCGAACCAGTCGGTATAATATTGGTTGGCGTAGCGATAGACGAGGTCGCGGTCGATGAACGACACCAGCAGCGGCAGCGCGTCGGTGACGGTGCGCAGCTCTGCCTCGCTCGCCGCCACGCGCTGCTCCAGCGTCAGCCGGGCCGTATTGTCGATCACGGTGCACAGGACGCCGCCGACCGATCCGTCGCCCTCGAACACCGGCGTGTAGAACAGATCGAAATAGAGCTGCACCGGCTGCCCGTCGCGGACCAACGTCATCGGTTGGTCGCGGTAGCTGACGACCTCGCCGTTCATGCCGCGGTCGATGACCGCCTGGTTCCAGTCACGGATCTCGGGAAAGATCGTCGCCGCGGTGCGACCCATTGCCGCAGGGTGCCGCGTCCCCGCGATCTCGCGATAGGCATCGTTGTAGAGCATGACGCCGTCGCGACCCCACATCAGCACCTTGGGCACCGGCGAATTCACGACGTTCGCCACCGTCACGCGCAGCGCGGGCGACCAGCGATCCACCGGACCCAGCGCGTGGCGCGACCAGTCGGCCTCGCGAATCATCGCGCCGGTCTCGCCGCCGCCGACCGGCCAGTCCGCCCGCGCAGTCTCGCGCGCGCCCGGCTGATCGCGCAACAGCTTCAGGGCGGTGCGCACCACCTCGCTGGCATTGCCATAGTCGCCGGTCGCGAGGCTGTCGGTGATGAACGACTCCAGTTCCGGAGTGAGCGACACGTTGCGCGCTTGTCGTTGGGCCATACTGCGATCTTCTGCCTCGCCGAACCCTGTGTCAATCAGTGACACATACCCGGCTTACCTAGATCGTGGTGGTTAATCATCCCTTAAACCAATTGTTTCGAAATGCCAGCTGCCGCCGGGTCGGTCGTTCACCCGTGGCCTCGATGCGCACGATCTCCAGCCGCGGATCGGCAACGGCACGGACGACGCGCTGCTGCTCCGTGCCGAAGCGCGACCAACGCAGCGTCACCGTGGCGCCCGGCGTCAGGCGGGCGAGCGCGCCGTCCCAATCGGCGGGGGCCGCGATCGGCATGCCGTCGACCGCGATGATCCGATCGCCCGCGTCCAGCCCGGCGGCATCGAGCGGCGATCCCGCCGTCGGCGCCGCGGCGAGCACGACGCCGCCTGAGGTCGTGCGCGCCTTGCCCGCACCGACCCAGCCATGCGTCGGCGCCGCGGGACGCAGCACGAACCCCGCCTGTGCCAGCAGCGGTGCGAAATCGGGCAAGCCGCTTCCCACCACCGAGGCCGTGAAAAAGGCATCCGTGAAGGCCGCGTCTCCGGTCGTCTCGGCGAGCGCGCGGCGCAAATCGTCGGGGGTGTAGGGACGTTCGGCGCGCCCGTGCGTCCGCCACAGATGCCGCATGTAATCGTCCAGCGAGCGCCCGGGAAAGCGCTGCCGGATCGAAAGGTCCAGCGCCAGGGCGACGATCTCGCCATAAGGGTAATAGGAAAGGTAGATATCGGGTCCGACGGGATCGACCGACGTCGCGGCGTCCGCGAACGGCGCGCGCAGGCTCATCTCCTGCGGTCCGCCAGAGCGGCGCGCGGGTGAGAGCAGCACCAGGTTCAGCGCACCCGCTACCGACTCCGCCCAGGTGTCGTCATCGGTCAGCCCGGCGCGGCGCAGCAGCAGCGGACCGTAATAGCTGGTGAAGCCCTCCGCGAACCACAGCGACGGCGTGGCATTGGCGCGCGTGAAGTCGAACGGTTCCAGCTCGCGCGGCCGCAGCCGCTCGACGTTCCAGGCATGGAAGAACTCGTGCGCGATCGTGTCGAGCGGCGCGGCGTTGGTGCCGTCGAGCGGCACCGGCATCGTCACGACCGTCGAATCGCGGTGCTCCATGCCGTCGCCGGAGATCTGCGGCATGTAGTCGGCGAGGAAGGTGTAGCTGCCATGGTCGAACCGCGGCCATTCGCCGAACACGCGGGCGTGCTGCGGAAGCAATTGCCGCACCTGCGCCGCCAGCCGATCAACCGTCGCCGCGGTGCCCGGATGATGCGCGGCGATCCGGATCGTCTGCCGGTCCTTGCCCTCGCCCACCGTCCATTCGCGCACGTCGAGACGCGCCGCCTCCAGCGGGCTGTCCATCAAATATTGCAGATCGGGTGCCGCAAAGGTGCCCGGCTGCCCCGCGATCGCGGGCAATTGCGTCGCGATCGTCCAGCTTGGGTCGGGCGCAACGATGCGCACGGTGGCGGGCGCGGCGTCGAAGCCGCTGGCCCACATCAGCGTCGCGGGCGGATTGAGATGCGCATGCGTCGCATCGACCTGCGCATAGGTGCCGTCGCCGCGATTGCCGAACAGCGTGTAGCGCAGCACCACCGTCCCGTCGTGTCCGGCGACGCTCCAGCCATAGGGATCGGTGCGCGTAAGCGGCAGCGGACGCCCGGCACCGTCGGTGGCGGTCACCGCATAGACGTTCTTGCCGAATTCGTGCAGCGCGTAGCGGCCGGGCGACGAGCGTGCCATCTGCACGCGCAGCGGGCCGGCCGGCACCCCGCGCCATGTCGCGACGACCCGCGCCTGATGGTGCGCTGCATCGGGAAACGACAGTTCGTAGCGGACCTGCCGCGGGGTTTGCGCCGCACCGGGAGCGACCGGCACCAGTCCGGCTGCCGCTCCCGCGATCGTCCGCGCAATAAGCCTCCACGTCCTTCGCATCATCGCCTCCATTCAGCCCCGGCATAACAGCCGGTCCGGCGCGGCGGCAATCGTGCGCCGCCGGCCATTTGTACATCGTTGCTGAACCGATCCGTGCATGACGTGTTCTAGGACAAATCACAAAATCATCGGACTAATCCATATGTTACGCCACCAACCTTCTGCCTGTGCGACGACGATCAAGAGCTGGTGCGCGCGATGACGCCCGTCCTGAAGCCGCTTGCCGAGCAGGCGATCCTCATCACCGGCGCCAGTTCCGGCATCGGGCTGGTGACCGCGCGCATGGCTGCGGCACGAGGCGCGAAGGTGATGCTGGTTTCGCGCGACGCCGACGCGCTGGTGCGGATCGTGCGCGAGATCACCGAAGGCGGCGGCGTGGCGGATTTCGCCACCGCCGATGTCGGCGACCTGCGCGACCTGCAGCGCGCCGCGACGAAAACGGTGGAGCGGTTCGGGCGTATCGACACGTGGGTCAACGCCGCGGGCGTCGCGATCTACGCCAAGCTGGTCGACACGCCGATGGACGAGCACGAACGGCTGCTGCGCACCAACTATCTGGGGGCGGTCCACGGTTGCCTGGTTGCGGTCGAGCATCTGCAGCGCAAGGGCGGCGCGCTGATCACCATCGGATCGATCGTCTCGGACATCCCCTCGCCCGGCATGGGCGCCTACGCCGCCACGAAGCATGCGGTGAAGGGCTATGTCGATTCGCTACGGATCGAGATCGTGGGCGATCGGCTGCCGATCTCGGTCACCCTTATCAAGCCCGCCGGGATCGACACCCCGATCGCCGAACATGCCGCGAATCATCTCGACGGCGCCGCGCTGCTGCCGCCGCCGGTCTATGCGCCCGAGCTGGTCGCCGAGGCGATCCTGGACGCCGCCCAACATCCGCGCCGCGATGTCACGGTCGGCGGCACCGGGCGCGCGCAGGTGCTCGCCGCGCAGCATTTCCCGACGCTCCTCGACCGGCTCGGCCCAGCGCTGCTGCCGTGGCTGCGTGATCCCAAAAAGCCTGCGACCCGGCAGAACAATCTTGAAGCCCCGTTCGACGGCGGGCGCGAGCGGTCGCACGACCAGCACGGCCGCGCCGTCAGCGTGTATGAAACCGCCGGCCGCCACCGGGTCGCGGCCGCCACCACCGTCGGCGCCGCGCTGGGGCTCGCCGCGCTGGCCTGGCTGCGGCCGCGTGGGGGCAAGAGATGAGGCGGCGCGAAGCTCGCCGCCGGGGAGGATCGCGGCCGTGAAGAGTGAGCCGGGCACCACGGTGCTGATCGTCGAGGACGAGCTTTTCGTGCGGATGATCGGCGCCGACGCGCTGGAGGAAGCCGGCTACCGCGTCATGGAGGCGGCCTCCGCCGATGAGGCGCTGGCGATATTGGAGCGCGCCGACAACGTCCAGGTGCTCTTCACCGATATCCGCATGCCGGGGTCGATGGACGGTCTGACGTTGGCCAAGGTGGTGCACGAACGCTGGCCCAACATCCGTATCCTGCTCACGTCCGGCGATACGCATCCCTCCACCGATGCGATCCCCGACGACGGGCGCTTCCTGCCCAAACCCTATCGCTTCGACAGCCTGTCACGCGAACTCACCACCCTGCTCGACCAGCAATAACCCTGATCGGCGGGAACGACACGTTTACGCTTGATCGCTATCAACGTCGGCGAAACGCGACTCTCTCCATGTCGCTTGGCGCGCGAACGCGGTAGGGAGAAACCCGCCGACTCGGAGCGCCATGTCGACATGGGAGCGTGAGAGCCGCGCCCCCCTGTCGGCGTGCCGAGACGCGCGGGTGGGGACCGAAGGGGACGATCGCGCGGGATGGATTGCCGGACGACACGCATGCCGCACCTCCCGATGCTCGACGGGCTGCGCGCGCTGGCGATCCTGATCGTCATGGCGTCACATACGCATGTGACGCACCTGATCCCGGGCGGGTTCGGCGTGACGATCTTCTTCTTCCTCAGCGGCTATCTCATCACGTCGTTGCTGCGGATCGAGGCAGCGGCGCACGGACGGATCGATCTGCGCGATTTCTACTGGCGCCGCGCGGTGCGCATCTTTCCACCGCTGTACATCACCATGGCGCTGCTGCTGCTCGCCATCGCCGCCGGATTGTTGCCGGTCGTGATTACTGCGCCTTCGTTGCTGCTCGATGGGCTGTTCCTCACCAATTACGCCTCGGCGCTCGGCGTCGAACACGGCCTGCCGATCCCTTTCTGGTCGCTGGACGTCGAGGAGCATTTCTACCTGCTGTTCTCGACCGTCTTCGCCGCCGTTTTCGTACGGATGCCCGCGCGGCGCGCCGCGTTGTGGTGCCTGTTGGGCTGCGGCGTCGTATTGGCGCTGCGGATCGTCAACGTTGCGGTGCTGAGCGACTTTTCGAACAACTATTATTGGTCGCACACCCGGCTTGATTCGATCCTGTTCGGCTGCTGCCTGGCCTTGTGGAACAACCCGGCGCTTGACCGTGCGCCGTGGCAGCCGCGGGCCGTGCACGTCGTCGCGGCACTCGGCGTGCTGCTCGCGTGCCTTCAGATCCGCGGCGACCTGTTCCGCGAGACGATCCGCTACTCGCTGCAGGGCGCGGCGCTGTTCGTCGTCTTCAGCGCGGCGTTGCAGGATCGCGGGCGGGCCGCGCGCGCGCTGTCGTGGCTGCCGCTACGCATCGTCGCGTTGCTGTCGTACACGCTGTACCTCATCCACATGCCGATGGCGCTGATCGTCGAACAGGGGTTGGGCGTCGAACATCCCCTCGCGCTTCACACGATCACGTTCGCGCTCAGCTTCTCCTATGCCGGCGCGATGTATCTGCTGGTCGAGCAGCCGCTGGCGCGTTGGCGGCGCGGCCGCGACAGCGAGCTCCGCGCGATCATTGCCCCGGCGCTGGCCGCCGCGCCGCGCTGAGCCTTGCGCGCCGCGCGTGCCGCGCCTATCTCCCGCACGACGCGGCGCCGCCATGGCGCCCGCTCCCGCGCGCCTTTCCTTTTTTCGTCTTCTCGGCTAAGGCCGCGCGCACGTAACGCGAAAGAGACACCGTTTGGCGAAAGAAGAACTCCTCGAGATGCGCGGGCAGGTGGTGGAACTGCTGCCCAATGCGATGTTCCGCGTCCGGCTCGAGAACGATCACGAAATCCTCGGCCATACCGCCGGCAAGATGCGCAAGAACCGTATTCGCGTGCTGGTCGGTGACGAGGTGTTGGTGGAGCTGACTCCGTACGACCTGACCAAGGGGCGGATCACCTACCGCTTCATGCCCGGTCGTGGCGGCCCCGGCCCGTCCTAGTCGCGTCGAGCGCCCCCTGCTTGGGGGCGTGCTGCATGACCCGCCTCGTCCTCGCTTCTTCCTCGCCGCGGCGCCGCGATCTGCTTGCGCGGATCGGCGTCGTGGCTGACCGCATCGCCGCGCCCGACATCGACGAAACGCCGCACCCGCGCGAAACGCCGCGCGCCTATGCGTTGCGGCTCGCCGAGGAGAAGGCGCGTGCCGTGCCGCGCGAGCCGGATGAGGCGGTGCTGGCCGGCGACACCACGATCGCACTTGGCCGCCGCATCCTGCCGCCGGCCGAGACGCCGGAGATCCAGCGCGAGTTGCTCGGGCTGCTATCGGGGCGTCGTCATCACGCGCTGTCGGCGGTTTGCACGATTGCGCCAGACGGAACGCTCCGCACCCGCCTTGCGGACACGATCGTCGCCTTCAAGCCGCTGACCCCGGCCGAGATCGACGCGTACGTCGCGTGCGGCGAGGGGCTGGGCAAGGCCGGCGGCTATGCGATCCAGGGCCGCGCCGAGTCGTTCGTCCGCTTCCTGCACGGCAGCCATTCCGGCGTCGTCGGTCTGCCGCTGTTCGAAACCCGTGCCTTGCTTGCCGCCAGCGGCATCGCGCTTGGCTGAATGGCTGTACGAGGACGGCATCGGCGAGGCGCGCGCCGCGCTGGTCGCCGATGACCGGATCCTCGCCGCCCGAATCGAGCTTCCGGACACGCTGCGCGTCGGCACCGTCGCGCGCGCGCGGCTGACCGAGCGACTGGTCGCGGCGTTAGACGTCGGTGGCGAGGTTCTGCTCGACCGCGCACCGTCCGGCGTCACGCTGGGCGCCGCGCTGACCGTCGAGATCACGCGCGAGGCGATCCCCGAGCCGGGGCGCGCCAAGCGCCCGCGCGCGCGCGTCACCACCGCGCCGCCCGCGCACGGCCCCGACCTTCTCGCGCGCATCACAGCCTCTCCCTTCCCCGTCCGCACGCTGCGCACGCACGAGCCGGACGCGCTGGAGGCCGCCGGCTGGTCCGAGGTGCTGGAGGAAGCGACGACCGGTGAGATCGCCTTCGCCGGCGGTGTGCTGCGGATGTCGCCGACCCCGGCCATGACGCTGTTCGACGTCGATGGCGAAGGCTCCACCGACCAACTGGCGCTGCGGGCGGCAACCGCGGTGGCGCAGGCGATCCGCCGCCACGCGATCGGCGGATCGATCGGCATCGATTTCCCGAGCGTCACCGGCAAGGCACTGCGCCAGGACGTGGCCGCCGCGCTCGACGCCGCGCTACCGGCACCGTTCGAGCGCACCGCGGTCAACGGCTTCGGCTTTCTTCAGATCGTCCGCCCGCGTCCGCGCGCTTCGCTGCCGGAACGATTGCGCGACGATCCGGTCGGCGCCGCGGCGCGCGCCGCGCTACGAATAATCGAACGCACTCCCCCGGGCGCGCTCAACCGCTTCCGACTGCCCGCGCCGGTTCGCGAGCGGATCGAGAGCCAGGCCGACTGGCGCGATGCACTGGTGCGGCGCACCGGCCGCACCCCTATATTCGATCGATGACGACCGCCGCCCATTGCCCGATCTGTGCCAAGCCATCGGTGCCCGACCACGCCCCTTTCTGCAGCCGCGGCTGCAAGGATCGCGACCTGCTGCAATGGCTGGGCGAGGGATATCGGCTGCCGGGTGAAACAATCGACACGGAATCGCTGGACACCCATCGCGACAGCGACTAGGGACGCGCCTCACCGCTGAAAAACGGTGTGCCCAAGTAGCTCAGTTGGTAGAGCATACGACTGAAAATCGTAGTGTCGGTGGTTCGATCCCGCCCTTGGGCACCATTTCCCTCCGCTAATCGCCGCCAATCGGAGCGGTCCTCGCCGACAGCGGGCGCTCACGCCTCGCGTGCCACCTGAAATCCCGCCAGCGATTGGCTCACCGGCATCAACTCGACACGGTTGATGTTCAGATGCGGCGGCTGCGTCGCGATCCACAACACCGTCGCCGCGATATCGTCCGCCGTCATGGGCGCGGCCCCGGCATAGAGCGTATCGGACGCGTTCGCGTCTCCGCCGGTGCGCACCAGCGTGAATTCGGTCTCGACCATTCCCGGATCGATCGCGCTTACCCGGACTCCGGTACCGTGCAGGTCCGATCGCAGATTCAGCGTGAACTGCTGCACGAACGCCTTGGTCCCGCCATAGACGTTTCCGCCCGAATAGGGGTAGGTCCCGGCGACCGACGCGATGTTCACGATCGCGCCCTTGCGCGCGATAAGCCCCGGCAGCAACCGGTGCGTGATCGAGACCAGAGCCGTGACGTTGGTGTCGATCATCGTGCGCCATTGCGCCAGATCCGCCTTCTGCGCCGGGGCGGTGCCGAGCGCGAGCCCGGCATTGTTCACCAGCAGGTCGATGTCGCGGAACGCCGCCGGCACGGCCTCGAGCGCGGCCTCCCGCGCCGCCTCGTCACGCACGTCGAACACCGCGGCATGCACGCGGTCGCCGAAGCGCTCGGTCAGCGCCGCGAGCCGATCCGCGCGGCGGCCGGTTGCAATGACCTGCCACCCCGCCCCGACCAGTGCCTCGGTGGTCGCAGCACCGATCCCCGCGGTGGCGCCGGTAACGATCGCGGTCTTCATGGCCGATGTCCTCTTATAGCCCGGTTGTAGGCGATTGCCTCAGCAAGCCGCCTAATCGTTCGCAAGCCGGCTGTCGCGAACCATGTCCTCGAACCAGCCGGCTGATCGTCGCGGCTCGCGGTGCGGAACGCATCGGGAGCATCGAGGGGTTGGCGCGGCCGAGATGCCGCATGAGCGGCTTGTTCGCACAAAGGCTGAAGCGGCACGCGGCCGAAGAAATCACCCGCCCGGCAATGAACACTTAAAGCATTGTTTCGTTGAGCGGCTTGTAAGAAGAATACCATTAAATACTAGATTAGTGATACAAATAAGGATTGCGACGATGAATTCAGCGCTGCAACCGCTTGATCCCCACGTCATCGTCATCGCAGCCGCCAGCACCGGCATAGGACTTGTCACCGCGAAGATGGCGGGCAAGGCTGGAACCACGATTATTGCAGCGGCCCGTAACGCAAGCGCCTTGCGCACGCTGGTCAGCGAGATCGAGGCCAATGGTGGCCGAGCGGCTTACGTCGTGTGCGACGTCGGCAACGAAGCCGAGGTGGCGCAGGAAGGCTGGCCGATCTCGCTATCGCTGATCCACCCCGGTCGGATCGACACGCCGTACAACCAACATGGCGGCAACCCTATGCCGATGCAGGGGTGCATCGCAGCATGATCTACGCGCCCGAAGCGGTCGTCCAGACGGCCCTGTGGTGCTGCGCGCACCGCGGGGCGAGTGGCGATCGCCAGCGCGCGTTGCTCGCGCCCGGTTATCGCGGGGAGGAGCGCGGCACGCATGAACCGCATCTGCTGCGGCATGGCAGCCTGTACGTGAAAGCGAGCGAACGCCCGACGCAAACCGCGGCGATGATGCTCGACACCGGCGTGGTGGCGACGATGCTGCTGCGCAGGCTAGCGGCGGCGGAGGAGTAAGCGAAGTGACGAACCGGACGACACAGACCGTGGAATTGGCGGAGAGCATTCCGGGTGTCAGCGCCTATGTTCTGGCGTTGCGCGGCGAGTTGCGAAACGGCGGCATGGAGCGGATCGAGCTTCTGCAGCTCGGCGATTTGACCGTCGAGGTCTGTCGCGGGCGAGACTCGATCTGGGCGCTGGTGCGACGCCCCGGCAAGGGCGGGCTCGCCATACGTGCGGCCTTCGTGCCGGACGGGGACATGACCGTCCGCAAGGTCGCGGCCGAGCCCGGCGAGGCGCTGCGGCTGGAAGCGGAGGGGACGATCGGCCGCCACGTAGTCGCGCTACGCACCAGCGAGGCGGACCTCCACCGGATGCAGCTTGCGGTGTGGCTGACGCCGCGGGCGCCGCTGCTGATCCCGTTTCATCCGCGCGACCTTTATGTACTCGACGCCGGCGACGATCCGACGGGTGCGACCGGAACGGTCGAGGCGGCACAGCGCGGGGTGAACGGCGGGCTAATCTATTTCCGCTGCGACGACCCGGGATTCGACAGCACGCTGTATCTCCAGAACCTGACGCGGCTGAACGACTATTATCTCGCCACGCATACAGTCCCGGACGGAGCGGTCGGAGGCGAGTGGCCGGAACTGGGCTATTCGCCCCCCACGCCGCCGCAAAGCGGCACGCCTCCCACCCATCCGTTGCCGCCCGGCCAGACGGTCATGCTTAGCAACCCGATCATCGTCTTTCGGGATGGTGCCGGAGACGACGAGCTGGAGATGGCCCGGCAGTTCCTCCAAATGCTCGGGCTTGCGTACAAGGCATTGCCGCTCCCCCATGTCGACTATCGCGACTGGATCGATCGCGCCGATCGGACGATCGCCGATCTCGAACACGCGCCGCAAGCCACCGTCCGCCATTACGGTCACACCTATGTGATGCCTTATCCCGACGGCGAATATCCAGACGTCATGGTGCAGATGTCGGTGCTTGCCGCACTCCATGATTACGGGCGCTGGCGTGGCGAGCCCTTCCCGCTCGAGGACGAATTACGCCGCGGATTGCCGCGGTTTTATGATGAAGAGTTGAAGGTGGTGCGGCGCTATCTGCCGAACGTCGGCGACGACAAGGACGCGGACGCGGTCGACAGCTGGTACCTTTACCATCCGATGCTCAACATGGCGCGGATGGCGCTGGACGGCGACGAGACCTGCCGCGACCTGCTGATGAAGTCGATCGACTATGGCATCCGGGCCGCGCGGCACTTCCGCTACGCGTGGCCGATCATGTACGACATCCGCGACTTCTCGGTGAAGACGCGTGCGCGTAACGACGATCGGTTCGGGCAGACCGATGTCGGCGGTATCTACGCGCAACTGATGCTGTTCTGCTATCAACTGACCAACGACCAGATGTACCTCGACGAGGCACGTGCCGCGATCGACGCTGCGGTCGGGATGCGCTTCAACCTGGAATATCAGGCCAATCTCACCGCATGGGGTGCGGCGGCGTGCCTGCGATTGTGGCGGATCACGAACGAGCAACGCTACCGCGCGCAAAGCTACGTCTATCTCGCCAGCTTCTTTCACAATTGCGAGTTGTGGGAGTCGGAGATCGGGCATGCGAAGCATTATCGCAACTTCCTCGGCGCGACCTGTCTGCATGACTCGCCGTACATGGCGATCTACGAATGTTTCGACAGCTTCACCGCGTTCGAAGCCTATCTGGCCGACAGCGGCCCCGACCTTGAACCCGCCGCGCGGATGCTGATCGGTGAATATTGCAAATATGCGCTCGATCGCGCGTGGTTCTACTACCCCGACGCCTTGCCCCCCGAGGCGATCGCAGGACCACCGCACCAAAGCGGCGTCATCAACCCCAAGCTCTCCTTCCCGTTGGAGGATCTGTACGGGGACGGGCAGCAGGCCGGCCAGGTCGGGCAGGAAATCTACGGCTGCGGTGCCGCGATGATCTTCGCCTCGCGCGCCTTCCACCATATCGAGGACGCGCCGTTCCGACTGTTCTGCAACCTGTTCGTCCGCACGATCGAGCGCACCGGCGACCGCGCGCTGACGCTGGTGCTCGATGGCGGCGAAACGTGCCACGCGGATCTTTCCCTGGTGCGGCTCAAGCGCAAGCGACTGCCGGAGGCGACGCTGACCAGCGCGCACGGCGACCGGCTCCGCCCGCATCATGCCGACAACGACCGCATCGACTTTCGCGTGCCCGCCAGCGGCCGCCTGATCCTGCAATGGAGCGAATAGAATGAAGGGCAAAAGGATCATCGTCACGGGCGGTACCACCGGCATCGGACGAGCAACCATCGCTCTGCTCGCCGGCCGGGGCGCGCGGATCGTCACCGTCGGGCGCGACCCGGACGCGCTCAAGGAAGCGCTCGACGGCTTCGCCGACCTCCCCGGCGAGGTGCACGGCGTCAGCGCCGATCTCGGCACGCCCGAGGGCATCGAGACGCTGTTCGCGACGGCCGACGCGCAGCTCGGCGGCCTCGATGCTTTGGTGTCGAACGCCGCGCTCGGTGCGGAGCCGATCGACGAGATGGCCGACGCCGACTGGCGCTACGTCGTTTCCGTCAACCTCATGGGCGCGATGGCGGCGGCGCGCGGCGCCCTGGCGCGGCTGCGGGATGGCGGGCAGATCGTGATGGTTGGCTCGATCAGCGCGTCGATTCACGCGCCGGGCGAGAGCGTCTACTCCGCCACGAAAGCCGGCATCCGCGCGTTCGTGGAGACGCTGCGCAAGGAGGTCGCATCGCGCGGCATCCGCGTCGGGGTGGTCGAGCCGGGCACGACCGGCAGCGACATGCAGGCCGCGGACCCGACGGAACAGGAAGAGCAAATCGCGCGCGATCAGATGCTGCGGGCGGAGGACGTCGCCGAAGCGATCGCGTTCCTCCTGGACCGCCCGGCGCGCGTCGACATCGTCTCGTTGCGGATCGAGCCTCGGCTTCAGGAGCTGCCATGACGCGGGTGCTGGTCGGCACCTATGCGGCGAGCGGCGGACCCGGACTGCTGCCGATCGAGCGCGCTGCGGACGGGCGCTGGACACCGCGTCCGCCACTGCCGCACGTCCGTAACGCATCGTGGATCGTGGCATCGGACCGCCACGGGCTGCGCTATGCCGTCGACGAAATCGCCAACGAAATGGTAGTCTACCACGGCGAGGAATGGACGAGGGTCGCGGCGGTCCCGTCCGGCGGCAGCGCTCCCTGTCACCTCGCGCTCGCGCCTGACCACCGCCGCCTGGCGGTCGCGAATTACGGCAGCGGCAGCGTGACGCTGCTTTCGCTGGGTGAGGATGGTCTGCCACAGGGCGCGGAGACGTGGACCGGGGCAGGACGCGGCCCCGATGCGGACCGGCAGGAAGGGCCGCACGCGCATTGGGTCGGCTTCGCGCCCGGCGGTAGCGTAATCCACATCGATCTCGGCGCCGACCGGATCATGGCCGACGACCGCGCGCTCTATGCCGCCCCGCCGGGATCGGGGCCGCGCCATCTCGTGCGCCATCCCTCCGCGCCACTCGCCTATCTCGTCAGCGAACTCGCCTCGACGCTGACGGTGCTCGACACCCGCGACCGGCCGTGGCGCGCGACGACGATCGTCTCGACGCTGCCGGAGGGTGTACGCGTCGAAAGCCTCGGCGGCGAGATCGTGCTTGATGCCGCGACCGGGCTGCACGTCAGCAACCGCGGGCACGACAGCATCGCGACCTTCGCGCTCGACGATGCCGGGCAGCCGCGCCTGGTGCGCCACGTCGCCAGCGACGGTCGATCGCCGCGCTTCCTGCTGCCGGTCGGCGACGAACTGCTCGTCGCGCACGAGGAAGGTGGCGGCGTGACGGTGCTCGCCGCAGCGGACGGCTACGTGCGTCAACAGCTCGACGTGCCAGGCGCGGCCTTCCTGATGATCGATCACTACGGAGCGTGACATGCGCGCAGCCTTGAAGACCGAAGACGGCCGGTTCGAACTGGCGGAGATCGAAACGCCCGAGCTGCCCGGCGGCGACTGGGTCCGGATGCGGGTGCGGGTCGCCGGGATCTGCGGCACGGACCTGCGCCACTGGAAGAAGCCCGATCCGCATCTCGCCTGCCATGTCATGGGGCACGAACTCGCCGGCGAGATCGTCGCCGTCGGCGATGGCGTGACGCGCGTCGCGGTCGGTGACCGCGTGGTCGTGGAAACGGTGCTGGGCTGCGGCACCTGCGACTGGTGCCGCGCCCGCCGCTACAACCTCTGCCCGGACCTGTATGCGACGCGCACGAAAAGCGTGTCGCGCGCCTATGCCGAATATGTCGTCGGCCCGCAGCACAAGTTCTACCGCCTGCCCGATCATGTCGGGTTCGACGATGCGGCGCTGATCGATACCTATTCGGTATGCCTGCACGCGCATCATCTGTCCGGCGTGACGATCGGCGACCGGGTGGCGGTGATCGGTGCCGGCCCGATCGGGCTCGGGCAGCTGATGCTCGCCAAGGCCGCGGGCGCGGCGGTGATCGTCGTCGACAAGGTCGCGCACTCATTGGAGATCGCGCGGCGGCTGGGCGCGGACGCGGTGGTCGACGCGGGCGAAGGGGATCCGGTCGCCGCGGTGCGCGACTTTGCGCGCGGCCAGGGCGCGGACGTGGTCTTCGAGTGCGTCGGCGGCGAGGCGATGCCGACCACCCTGCCGCAGGCGACGAAGATGGCGCGGCGCGGCGGCGCGGTGGTGATCGTCGGCGGCTTCGACGAGGGCGCGATCGCGATCCCGCTCGAATGGCAGCGCATCCAGATGTCGGAAATCCGCCTCCTCCCCAGCGCGAGCTTTGCGATGCACGACATCCGCCCCGAGGAGGCCGAGGTGCTGGACCTGATCGCGCGGGGCGTGCTGAAGACACAGGAACTGATCACGCACCGCTTCCCGCTGGAGCAGATCAACGAGGCGTTCGACACCGCCGACGACAAGTCGCGAACCGGCGCGATCTTCGTCGCGATCGAGGTGTGATGCGGCGGCGGCCGGGGGCGCTCATCGCATGTGGCGGAGCATGTCGCCGGGGGCCATGTGCATGTTGTGGTTCAGATGGGTCATCACCCACACCGATCCGACGACGACCAGCAGCACGATCAACACCCCGAACGCCAGCGCGATGACGTTGTTGGTGTTGTCCGGTCCCGTGGTCACGTGCAGGAAGAAGACGAGGTGAACTCCCATCTGCGCCACCGCCAGCACGATGATCCCGACTGGAACCGCCGGCCCCCAGACGAGATCGGTGGACGCGATCCAGAAGGACCCCGCCGTCAGCAGTGCGGCCAGCAACAGCCCGATCGTATAGCCTCGCGCACCCTGTGGCTCCTCGGTATCGGGCGACTGCTCGCCGGGGATGGTGTCGCCATGATCATGCTCGCTCATCCGAGGTCTCCCAGCAGATAGACGATCGAGAACACGCCCACCCAGATGATGTCGAGCGCGTGCCAGAACAGGTTGAAGCACAGCAACCGCCGCTCCACTTCGGGGCGAAAACCGCGCGTCGCGATCTGCGCCATCATCGTCGCCAGCCACAGCAATCCGACCGCGACGTGCAGGCCATGCAGCCCGACCAGCGCGAAAAAGGCGGACAGGAACGCACTGCGCTGCGGCCCCGCGCCTTCGCGCACCAGCTCGACGAATTCCTGCACCTCGATGCCGAGGAAAAGCACATCGAGCAGCCCCGTCGCGGCCAGCCAGCGCTGCGTCGCGCGATGATCGCGCCGCACGGCGGCAAGGCTGCCGAGCCCGCAAGTGTAACTGGAGAGCAGCAGGCACGCGGTCTCGATCGCCACCCGTCCGCGGCCGAAGATCTCCGCGCCGGTCGGCCCGCCCGCCGTTTCGCCCGCCAGCACCGCATAGGCGGCAAAGAACGCCGAGAACATGACGATGTCGGACAGCAGATAGATCCAGAAGCCATAGCCGACGACGATCCGCTTGGAGGCCGGGCCGCCCTCCCCGCGCCCGGTCGCCTCCCCCTGCCCACCGCCGCCGCCACCGCGGCCGAGCGCATAGGGATCGTGGCGCGATCGAACCGGCTCGCTGTGCGCCGTGGCGATGCTCATGCCGGCACCTCCTGCCCGGCGCGCGCGGCCAGCCAGGCATGGCGCGCAGCACGGCGGGCGCGGTCGAGCTCGGCGACCGTCTCCGCTGGCACTTCATATTCTTCGTGGGTCCGCCACGCGAAGACGGCGAAGGTCGCATAGGCGCCGACGAAGCCAAGCGCGGCCAACCACCAGATGTGCCAGATCAGCGCGAACCCGATCAGCGTCGCGAAGACGGCGGTGACGAAGCCGGTGGCGCTGTTGCGCGGCATGTGGATCGGCTCGTACTTGGGCTCCGGGCCCAAGCGCTGGCTCTCGATCGCCTTCTGCTTGATGCCCCAATAGACTTCTTCGCCATGCACGTCCGGCAACACCGCGAAGTTGAAGAACGGCGGCGGCGAAGCCGTCGACCATTCCAGGCTGCGCCCGTCCCACGGATCGCCGGTCGTATCGCGCAGCCGCTCGCGATCGCGAATGCTGACGACCAGTTGCACCACCTGCGCGGCGACCCCGAGCATCATGAAGCCGACCCCCGCCAGCGCGACGTGCAGCCACGGCACCCATTCGTCGACCTCGACATGCTGGAGCCGCCGGGTCATCCCCTCCAGCCCGACGACATACAGCGCGCCGAACGTCAGCACGAAGCCGAGCAGCGACGGCCAGAAGGCGATCTTGCCCCAGCGCTCGTCCAGCGAGAAGCCGAACGCCTTGGGGAACCAGTAGGTATAGCCGGCGAACGCCCCGAACACGACGCCGCCGACGATCACGTTATGAAAATGCGCGACGAGGAACATCGAATTGTGCAGCATGAAGTCGGCCGGCGGCACCGCCAGCAGCACGCCGGTCATCCCGCCGATCACGAACGTCACCATGAACGCCAGCGACCAGAGCATCGGCGTCGGGAAGCGCACGCGCCCGCCGTACATCGTGAACAGCCAGTTGTAGATCTTCACGCCCGTCCCGACCGCGATGATCGAGGTGGCGATACCGAACGCCGCGTTGACGTCCGCCCCCGCCCCCATCGTGAAGAAATGGTGCAGCCACACGAGGAACGAGACGACGACGATGAACAACGTCGCCGCCACCATCGAGCGATAGCCGAACAGCGGCTTGCCCGAGAAGGTTGCGAAGACTTCGCTGAAGATACCGAACGCGGGCAGGATCAGGATGTAGACTTCCGGGTGGCCCCACGCCCAGATCAGGTTCACGAACATCATCATGTTGCCGCCGGCATCGTTCGTGAAGAAGTGGAAGCCCATGTAGCGGTCGAGCGTCAGCATCGCGAGCGTCGCGGTCAGGATCGGGAAGGCCGCGACGATCAGCATGTTCGCGCCCAGCGACGTCCAGCAGAACATCGGCATCCGCAGGTAGGACATGCCCGGCGCCCGCATCTTCAGGATCGTCGTGACCAGGTTGACGCCCGACATCAGCGTGCCCACCCCGGAGATCTGGATCGCCCACAGGTAATAATCGACCCCGACCCCCGGCGAGTAGGTCGTCTCGCTCAGCGGCGCATAGGGCAGCCAGCCAGTGCGCGCGAACTCGCCGATGACCAGGCTGACGTTGACCAGCAGCGCACCGGCCGCCGTCAGCCAGAAGCTGACCGAATTGAGCGTCGGGAAGGCCACGTCGCGTACGCCGAGTTGCAGCGGAATCACGAAGTTCATCAGGCCGATCACGAACGGCATCGCGCCGAAGAAGATCATGATCGTTCCATGCGCGGAGAAGATCTGGTCGTAATGTTCGGGGGGCAGGTATCCCTGCGCGCCGCCGGTCGCCAGCGACTGCTGCGATCGCATCATGATGGCGTCGATGAAGCCGCGGATCAGCATCGCCAGCGCCAGCATCGTGTACATGATGCCGATCCGCTTGTGGTCGACGCTGGTGATCCACTCGCGCCACAGATATGGCCAATGACCGCGCTTCGTGATCCAGCCGAGCACGCCGAGCATGGCGACCCCGATCACCGCCGCGGCAACGAGCGGAATGGGCTGATCGAACGGGATCGCCGACCAGTCGAGCTTTCCGAGCATCGTCAGATCTCCGGGGTGCCGGGTGAGACATGGGCGTCGCCGCCGCGCCCTTCCTCGGGCCCGGGGGCAGGTTTCAGCTTCTGCGCGACGATCGCCTCGAACAGCCCGGGCTGCGCCGCGCGGTAGCTGTACGGGTGCACGTCCTGGCTCTGCCGCGCGAGCGCGACATAGCCGCGTACGTCCAGCACCGGCCCTTTCCCGCGCGCCTCTGCTACCCAGCGCGCGAAGTCGCCCGTCGTGACGGCGTCAACCGCGAAGTTCATGTCGGAAAAGCCGTCGCCGCTATAATGCGCCGACTGGCCGTACACCCGCCCGGCACGATCGGCGCGCAGGTTCAACTGCGTCTCCATGCCGTTCATCGTGTAGATCATCGACCCGAGCCGCGGCACGAAGAAGGTGTTCATGACGCTGGCCGAGGTCAGGCGGAAGCGCACCGGCACCCCGACCGGCAGCACCAGCCGGTTGACAGTCGCGACACCCTGACCCGGATAGATGAACAGCCATTTCCAGTCGAGCGAGACGACCTGCACCTCCAGCGGGGCGGCGATCTCCTGCCCGGGTGCAGCCGCAACCGGCCTTCGCGGATCGAGATCATGGCTGCCCACCCAGATGACGCCGCCCAGGAACAGGATGACGAGGATCGGGATCGACCACACGATCATCTCGACCCGCCCCGAATAGACGAAGTGCGGGCGGTACGTGGCGCGCGGATTGTCGGCGCGGAACCACCAGGCGAAGGCCAGGGTCGCGATGATCGTCGGCACCACGATCGCCAGCATGATCGCCAGCGCATTGTAGAGGATCTGTCGGTTCGCCGCCGCGACGGGCCCATCGGGCGCGAGGATGCTGGCGGGCGAGCAAGCCGGGAGCAGCACCAATCCCGCAAGCAGCCTGCCGCCGCTCAGGACGCGTGACCGATGCGCCGCGGCGAACCTCACCGCGGTCACGCGCCGCTGATCTTCTGTCCCTTGTTCTTGGTATCGGGCGACTTGCTCTTCGCCGCCGCCTTCTTCGCTCCGGTCCCGGTTCCGCCGCCGCGACCTGTTCCCAGGCTGCCGCGCGCGCCGTCACCGCCCTTGGACGTCACCGCGCCCGAATTACCGCCCGCTCCCTTTTGCGCCATCGTCACTCTCCGCGATTGTCCGGACCGAACAGCGGCGGTGACGCGCGAGTTCCTCAATAACTCACTGATTTACAATACTTATATTTAGTGCTGACGAGGATTTTAGAACCATTTGAAAGCGAAGATGCACGTCTCCTTCCACTATGGCGCACCATTTCGGGAGCGTCTTGATGAGCGACCACGGTACACCGACGTCGCCGGCACCATCCGGTCATGTGAGCAACAGGAACGAGGCGGGGGACGTACCGTCTCGCGCGCCGATCGAGACGCTCGATCCCGCGCTGGACGGTGTCGGCGAGCAGGACGTGAACATCCGCAACTACACGATCAACTTCGGGCCGCAGCATCCCGCCGCGCACGGCGTCTTGCGCCTGGTGCTGGAACTCGACGGCGAAGTGGTCGAGCGGGTCGATCCGCATGTCGGGCTGCTCCATCGCGGCACGGAGAAGTTCATCGAGACCAAACCCTATCTGCAGACCATCCCCTATTTCGACCGGCTCGATTATTGCTCGCCGATGTGCATGGAGCACACCTACGTGCTCGCCATCGAAAAGCTGATGGACCTGGAAGTGCCGCGCCGCGGTCAGTATCTGCGCGTCCTGTTCGCGGAGCTGACGCGGATCATGAACCATCTGCTGAACCTCGGCAGCCACGTGATGGACGTCGGCGCGATGACGCCGAACCTGTGGCTTTTCGAGCTGCGCGAAGACACGATGAGCTTCTACGAACGGGCCAGCGGCGCCAGGATGCATGCGAATTACTTCCGGCCGGGCGGCGTGCGGCAGGACGTGCCGCTCAAGTTGCTGACCGACATGGCCGAATGGCTCGACACCCGATTGCCGCGCTTGTTCGAGGACGCGATCAGCCTCGTCGCCGAGAACCGCATCTTCAAGCAGCGGAACGTCGACATCGGGACCGTGTCGCGCGACGATGCGATCGCCTGGGGCTTTTCGGGGCCGTGCATCCGCGCCTCCGGCATCCCGTGGGACCTCCGCAAATCGCAGCCGTATGACGTCTACGCCGAGATGGACTTCGACGTGCCGGTCGGCACCCGCGGCGATTGCTACGATCGCTTCATGGTGCGGGTGGAGGAGGTGCGCCAATCGGCGCGGATCATGCGCCAGTGCCTCCGCGACATGCCGGATGGCGCGGTGGCAACCGAAGACGACAAGGTGAAACCGCCCCGCCGCGCCGAGATGAAGCGTTCGATGGAAGCGCTGATCCACCACTTCAAACTCTACACCGAAGGTTTCCGTGTGCCGGCCGGCGCGGTCTATGTCGCGACCGAAAGCCCGAAGGGCGAGTTCGGCGTCTATCTGGTCAGCGACGGCTCGAACAAGGCTTATCGCTGCAAGATCCGCCCGACCGGCTTCAGCCACCTGCAGGCGATGGACTTCATGTCGCGCGGCCATATGCTGCCCGACATCACGGCGATCCTGGGGTCGATCGACATCGTATTCGGAGAGGTGGATCGCTGATCAGATGGCGGACGCTCAGAACCGCTTTACGGTCGCGTCACCAAGATAGAGATAGCGCGGGTCGAATTCCGCGGCGCGCCACAGGGCGCTCCGATCGAGGATCCTGACCCGGCCCGCGGCGACCGTCGCCGCGCCGTCCTCGCGTAGCTCGCGCAGCACGCGGTTGACCGAGACGTTGGTCAGGCCGGTGCATTCGGCGATGTCGGTCTGCGTCAGCGGCAACTCGTAACCATGCGCATCGGCAAGACCGACGAGGAGCAGGCGCTGATGCAATTCGCTCAGCAGCATCGCAACCCGCGCCGACGCGGTGCGTCGCCCGAGCGAAAGCTCCCATTCGCGATGGATCGCGGCATCCAGATTGGTGCTGAACCAATAACTGCGCGCCAGCGATGGAAAACGCTCGGTGAGATCGCGCAGCTTCGTGTGCGGCACGATGGCCAGGCGGCACGGCGTCAGGCTCATCACGTCGTGGTCCAGATATTTGAGCGTGAAGCTGTGCAGGTCGGCGAAATCGCCCGCGACATGCAGTTCGGTCATCTGCCGCTGTCCGTTGCGCAGATCCTTGTAGCGACAAAGGATGCCGTCGAGCAGCAGGGTGCTATGGTCCTGGACCTCGTAGGCGCGCACGACGATCGTGTCCGCCGGCACCGTGCGCAGCTCGGCGACGGCATCGCGGATGCCTTGCTCCTCGTCCGGGGACAGCACGCCGCGCGCGCGGAGCTTTGCAAAATGGCGTTCGATCAACGGCTTCTCCCACATTGGGGAGACGATCCGGCCCTGCATCCCGTTCCACCATGCAGGGCGATCGGGCCGCTGACGATCCGAAAAGACGCTAGGATGCGCGCCGCGGCCGCAAGATCTCGCCTAGCCGGTCCGGTTGGTCGGTCAGTCGGACAAGCGTGGGATAGCGTGGCTGCGCGGCACACAGCGTCACGGCTCGCACGGTCGCGCCACGTCGTACCAGCAGTTCCAGGTCAGCCTCAGCGGCAAGGCAGGCGCGGAGGCGCTCCACGGAAAAGGAGCGCCCTGCGACCGCCACGATCGTCGTTCCGATCGTCAGTCCCCCATCGAACGCCGCACCTTGCCACAACACGTCGGCGATCCGCCCGTCATGTGCGACGGTGAGGCCGATCGTATGGGTGAGGTCGGCGATCCCGGTTTCGGCCTCCTGGCAACGCTGATAGGCGTTCGGCGCGCCGGCATAGTCGAGGCGATAGCCGCCGCGGGCCAGCCCGCCCAGCAACGTCCCGGCGCGCGTCTCCTCCAGCGCCTGGAGCAGGAAACCGCGCCAATCGAACGAAGCCAGTACCTCCAACTCGTGAACCACGTCGTCGAGTTGATACGGGCGTGTCGACCAGTCGCCCTCGGCGCCCCCGAAGAAGCGCCGCGCGAAATCGTCGAGCGAGCAGGTATCGCCCGACAGTTCGCGCAGCCGCGTGTCGACCTCCAGCCACAGCAGCGCGCCTTCCGAATAATAGTCTTCGCTGCGCTGCCAGCTCGGCCATGGCAGCGGGCTCCGCGCGGCGATGATCGGGTCACGGGTGGTGTCGATCAACGGCCGCCAGCGGCTGCCGGGGCGCGCGTCGTACCGGGCCGCGTCGAGCGCCAGCGCGCCCAGCGTCTGCTCCACGCTCCACAATCCGGATCGTGCGCACAGCACGTTGGTCCAGTATTGAGTCTGCCCTTCATAGACCCAGAGCAAGCTGTTCTGGATCGGGCGATCGAACGATGCCGTGCACGAATCCACGCCGCGCCGATGCTTGCCGTTCCAGCTGTGGATGAATTCATGTGGGATCGTATCGCGGCGCGTCACATGCTTGTCCCATTCGGCGAAATAGCCGGGGACGCTGACCGCCTCGAACGAGCGATGATGTTCGATCCCGGCGGTGCTCAGCGTATCGCTGAGCGCGAGCAACATCTCGAAACGGTCATAGGAACGGGAGCCGAACAGCAGCAGCGCCTCCGCCACCACGGCTGCATGGGCGTCGATCTGCGCCGCGTCGGCCGCGAGGAGATGCGGTTCCTCGGCAGCGACGCGCAGCGTCACGTCCCCGTCGAGCGCATAGGTTCGCAGATGGCGCGCGGCCAGTACCGGCGAGTCGATCAGCGTGTCGAGCGAGCAGCGGTCGAAGGTCAGTTCGTAAGCGTCCACGTGCTTGATCGGAACGGCACAGGCAGCGCTCCAGCCCGCGGGCAGGGTCAGCCGGGCATCGACAGCGATATGGCCGGCGCTGTGGCCCGCCGGGTAAAGGATCGTCGTGTGCCAGGGCAGGCAAAGCAGGTCGGGCGCACTGATCACCCGCCCCTGTGCCGCGTCGGTGGGAGACAGGAACTGGAATGCCGCTTCGACCGCCCCGACACCGTCCGGAACCGCGACGGCGAAGGCGTGCACCATCGTGGGATGTCGCCGCCATTCGAGCGTTTCTCCGCCGGCACTGAAGGACAGCCCGGCCAGCAGCTCGATCGGGGCGACCGGCGCGTGAAAACCGGGCAGCCACTTGGGATAGAGCAGCACCAGCTCGCCGGCCGCCGACACCGGGATGATCTCACGCACCCGCAGGATCCCGCGCCAGCGATCGGTGGCGTCGACGCGGAGCTCGAGTGCCCCGACGTAATCCGCGTCGATCGGCACCGGGACCGCGAACGTGCCCTGACGCTGCGCGTCGCCGCTCTGCGCCTCGTACAAGGGGGGAACCATCAGGACATCGCCGCGATGGCTTCGGCGCAATAGATGCGGGCCACGATCGAACCGGACGGATCCAGCACATCCACCCTGCCCTTGGGATCGAGCGCCGGCTCCTGCCCGCCCACGAAAGTCCGATAAAGCCGGCGATTGGCCTGGGCCAAAGCATGGTGGACATCCCGGGCCCTAAGCCGATGATCGGCCACCAGCCGGCTCGATTTGTCGATGAAAAGCAGCGAGTACCTAACCATAAGCACGCAACATCGCCGCGCGAAGTGATGTTCCTGCAATTAAAGCCTTTTAAGATGATTTCGCGCCGGGCAACATTGCAGGCTATTATTTGTCACTGATACACATTTAGCCTATGCTCCTTTCTCATTAGTTGATTGTAATCAATGCATTGATCCGGAACCGCCCCTGACGTGCTACCGTTCAGCGCCAATACCTCCGTCAGGACCGACAATGATGCGGACAACACATCCGAGTGCACCAAAGGCGAGCCTCTCGCCTGCCGCTGCTTGCCCCGCGACGCGCGACGCCTTGCTTGATTTGCTTTCACAACTTCGATCGATCGACTATGACTTCATAGCGCCGACACCCGCGTCCCAGGCGCGCGTCCTTTCCCGTCCGGACCGAGCTGTCGGATCGACGGTGGCGGACCTTCTGGGATGGTCGCTGCCGTGTGATCCGCATCTCGTCCCTGCGTCGATCCTTGATGCGCTGGCCGCCGCGGGCCTCCTGACGCGTCGGGCAGATGGCCTGGTCGCGGCCCGGGTGCGCGTATCGAACGTGTTCGGCCGCCTTTTCGTGCACTCCAGCTATCCCACCCACGATCAGGATGCTGTGTTTCTCGGCCCGGACAGTTACCGCTTCGCGGACTACATATCGCGCCATCTTGCAGGACTGCCCGGGTCCGCCCGCGTCCTCGACTATGGCGCCGGCGCCGGCGTAGGCGGGATCATCGCGGCCTCGCTGCATGGAAAGGCGACGCTGACGCTCGCCGACGTCAATCCCAAGGCCTTGTCGCTGGCCGCGGTCAATGCGACCTTTGCCGGCATCGAGCACCGCACGGTCCGCGTGAACCAGCCGGCGGATGTCGACGGCAGCTTCGACCTGATCGTCACCCATCCGCCGTTCATGATCGATCCGGATCGACGGGCCTACCGTGACGGCGGCGATCTGTTCGGCGGCAAGCTCTCGCTCGACTGGACGCTGATGGCCATTCGGAAGCTCGCCCCCGGCGGCCGCTTCGTGATGCACACCGGCGTGTCGATCGTCGGCGGCCACGACGTGTTGCACGATGCGCTCACCGCGGCGATGCCGGCGCAAGGCTATCGCTACGACTATCGCGTGCTCGACCCCGACATCTTCGGCGACGAGCTCGACAAGGAGCCCTACGCCGGAGTCGACCGGATCGCTGCGATCGGATTGTGCGTCGAGCGCGCGCTCGCGCCGCATGGATAAGCCCCGGCCATCGGCGGGCGGTCGCGATTGCCGGCACTGGCTCATCGCTGCGCCGTAGCTGCGACGACCATCAGCCGTGCCAGCGCCGGTGACGAAAGCCGCGCATGTGGCCCGCCCAAAACAGCTAGGTCGAGGTTCACGAAACTGCAGCAGCTCGGATCCTTGGCAATATCGAACTTGCCTCGGTTCGCCGAAGCCAATCGGGACTCACGTCGACGAATTGGACCACGTGATCCTCACCGATCAGAACGAGGGCCGGCTGCGGCAGTTCGCCCGTCCCGGTACCGGTCAGGCTACCGATCCACTCGCCGCCCGCGACCGGCGGCGTCGCGGGTTCCTGGGGGAGGAAGGCGAGGCCGAACCGGCGCGCCAGCGCGTTGCCGCGGTCGGTCGCCACGGTATAACTGAGCTGGTGACGGTTCCGGATGGCATCCGCGCCCTCTTCCTGCAGATGCGGCGTGACCGCAACGATGCGGACGCCTTGCGCCGCGAGCGGACCGGCCAACGTCTCGTCGTAATACGGCAGGGCGACGTTGCACGCCGGGCAGCCGGCGAAGCGGAAGAAGATGAGGAGCAGATCTCCGCCGCTCGTCAACTCCTCCAGCGTCACCGGACCGGCCGGCGTGTCGAGCACGAACGACTCGACCCGCTGCCCCTCGCGCACCACCGCCGCAGGGTCGAAGCGATCGACCAGCACCTGCCGCTGCGCACGATTGGCGCGCAAGCGCTCGGGCGGCCAGTCGCGCTCCCGCTCCGCTTCCAATGCCTCGAAGCGGGCGCGCAGCGTCGTCATGCGGCGCTCGCCTGCGTTGCGCGGACGCGATGCGGTATATCGTCGCTGGCGATCAGGACCCGGTGCATGACACGCGGAAAGTCGCCGTAGTCGCGGACCGGATAATGCAGCCCGGCGCGATTGTCCCAGAAGGCGACGGCACCGGGCGTCCAGCGGAAGCGCACGCTGTGCTCCGGCTTCTTCACTTCGTCGTAGAGCCGGGCGAGCAGCGCGTCGCTTTCCGCGCGATCGAGGTCGACGAAGCGCGGCTTCAGGCTGAAGTTGATCCAGAAGATGTCTTCGCCCGTCTCCGGATGGGTCCGGATCGCGGGATGCGCGACGAGCGGGTAGATCTCGCCAGCGCGCGCCAGCGCGGATTGATAGTCGTGGACGACATAGAGGTCGTCGATCGCGGCGCGCAGATCCTCCGGCAGCCCGCGCAGGATCGCGCCGCCGTTCGCCCAGATCGTGTCCCCGCCGACCGGTGGGATGTGTTCGGCGCGCAACACCGCCCCCAGCGCCGGATTGAGCCGCCAGCTGGTGTCGGTGTGCCAGTGGTTTTCGCGAACGTCGTGCTTGATGAAGTCGGTCGCGGCGATCGGCTGGATGATACGATGGCTCTGCAGCCCGCCGGTGGGATGGGCGTAGAGTTCACCGAAATTTCGCGCGAAGGCGAGTTGCTGGTCACGATCGATCTGCTGATCGCGAAAGAAGAGCACCTTGTGCTGGAGGAGCAGCGCATAGAGTTCGTCCCGCGTCGCGGCATTCAGCGGTTCGCGCAGGTCAATTCCGCTGATCTCGGCACCGATGACCGGCGTGAGTTGCTCGACGGTCAGGGTATCGGCTTGGGACGACGGATCGTCGCGGGTCAGTGTTGCAATGGCCATGACGTGCCTCCTGATTGGACGTGCCAAGGCTAGTACGGCCGGACGAGCGCCTACCAACGCGAAGGTCTAATCAGGACTTGAGTTTTACCTATAGGTCGGGAAGCGCGCGTACCTCCTCGGCAGCGAGATGTGCCAGCCGGTCGGCGGCGGTGCCCGCGGCTTCGCCGCGCAGCAGGATGCACGACACGTCGGGCAATGCGGGCAGATCGCGATCGCGGACCGGCACGACGTCGCGCAGGAATAGGCCGGTGCGGCTCGTCAGGCCAAGCCCGGCCACGACTGCCGCCTTCAGCGTCGAAAGGTTCGGCGTCTCGACTGCGATCCGCCACCGCCGGCCGGCCGCGTCCAGCGCGGCGATCGCCGCCTCGCGGAAGCGGCAGGGTTTTTCCAGCACGACCAGCGGGAGTTCGTCGCGAGCGGCCAGCGCCTCCGCGCCGTACCAATGCGTCGGCGCGACCCGCAGGGCGCGCGCATCGTCGGCGGCGGCATAGCCGATCACCAGATCGAGCTGCCCGCGTTCCAGCATCTGTTGCAGCTCCGCGGTGCCCGCGACCCGTGCAAAGATTTGCGCCTCGGGATGAAGTTCGCCGAACCGAGCGAGCAGACCGCCGAGCAGCAGATCGGCGAAATCCTGCACCATCCCGATCCGTACCGGCCCGGCGAACGCACCCGCGCTGACCGCCGCCACCGCTTCGTCGTGGATCGCGAGGATGCGCCGCGTATAGCCGAGCAGCATCTCGCCGGCCGGCGTCAGCGCGAGGCGCCGGCCATCGCGATGGAACAAGGGCTGCTGGATCAATTCCTCGATCCGCTTGATCTGGAGGCTGAGCGCGGACTGGGTGACGAACACCCGCTCGGTCGCGCTGAGCATCGAGCCGGCGTCGACGATCGCCGCGAAACTGCGCAGCATGTTGGTGGGCAGGTTCACCGGCATGTTCGGCTCCGATGAAGCCGCGGGCAGATACAATCGCTCACAGACGTCCCCTCGACATTTCTGCCGCGCCCCGCGGCAGAACGCCGGAGTCACAAGCAGGACTAATAGGTCATAGCAGCGAAACTCCATTGAAGTAGTAGGAATTATGAGGAGGCTAGGAGCATGGCCGAACCGCTCCCCTCCTCGCCCCTCCGCACCGGGACCCGGCGCGTCGCACGCTCACGCCTGCTGACGCCGCTGTTGCTGCTCGCAGGCTGGGAACTGGCGTCGCGCGTCGGCCTGATCCCGCAGCACGTCCTGGCCGCACCCTCCGCGGTGTTCGCGACGATGCTCGGCATGATTGCGTCGGGCGAGCTGCCCGCCAACCTGCTCATCTCCTTCTGCCGCGTGGCGCTGGGACTCGGGTTCGGGTTCGGGACGGGCGTGGTGCTGGCGCTGATTGCCGGGCTGTCGCGCGCCGGCGAGGCGTGGGTCGATCCGCTACTCCAGATCAAGCGTGCGATCCCCGTGGTGGCGCTGGCGCCGTTGTTCATCGTTTGGTTCGGCATCGGGGAGACCACCAAGGTCGCCTTGATCGCGTTCGCGACGCTGTTTCCGGTCTACCTCAATCTCTATAACGGAATCCGTGGCGTGGACCGGCGATTGCTGGACGCGGCGGCCAGCTTCGGGCTCGATCGCTGGCAATTGATCGTGCACGTCATTCTGCCGGGCGCGCTGCCGTCGTTGCTGGTCGGACTGCGCTATGCGCTGACGATCGCGATCGTGATGCTGGTGATCGCCGAGCAGATCAACGCGAGCGCCGGGCTCGGCTTCCTCGTCAACAATGCGCGCGACTTCATGCGCACCGACATCATCGTCGTCTGCCTGATGGTCTACGCGCTGCTCGGGCTCGGCGCGGACCAGATCGTGCGCACGCTCGAAAACCGCGCGCTCGCGTGGCGACCCAAGCTGGTGGAGGGCTGATCCGATGAGCGTCGCCATTTTCCCGACGACCCGCGAGGCCGCACCCGTCGTGCGGTTGCGCGGACTGACCCGCCGCTTCGGGACGAACACCATCCTCCACGACCTGGACCTGGACATGGCGCGCGGCGAGTTCGTCGCCCTGCTCGGCCACTCGGGCAGCGGCAAGACCACCTTGCTGCGCACGCTGGCCGGGCTCGATCCGGCGGAGGGGCAGGATGTCGCGATCCCGTCGGCCCGCGCCGTGGTCTTCCAGGATGCGCGGCTGCTGCCATGGAAGAAGGTCTGGGCCAATGTCGCGCTGGGCCTGCCGCGCGGCGATGCACGTGCCCGCGCCGAAGCGGCGCTGGCGGAGGTCGCCCTGTCGCACCGGACCGACGCGTGGCCGATGACGCTGTCCGGCGGCGAGGCGCAACGCACGGCGCTGGCGCGCGCACTGGTGCGGGCGCCGCAACTGCTGCTGCTGGACGAACCATTCGCCGCGCTGGACGCGCTCACCCGGATGCGGATGCACGAACTGGTGCTGACGCTGTGGCGGACACACCGTCCGGCGGTGCTGATCGTCACGCACGACGTGGACGAGGCGATCGCGCTCGCCGACCGGGTGCTGGTGCTCGACCACGGACGGATCGCGCTGGAGGAGCGGATTACCGCCGAGCGCGGTCAGCGAAGCGGCGCGGTGCGCGCGCTGCGGCGTCGTCTGCTTGCGGCGCTCGGCGTAGAGGTGGCGAACGGGAGCTATGCCGACGCGGTCGCCGGCCGTGCAGCGGAGGCCGCGGAATGACCGCACCCCGCTTCGCCGCTTTTGCCGCCGACTTTCAGACGCTGGTGGACGGCGCGGTAGACGAGGCGGCGATCCTGTCCGCGGGAGCGGCGCTGCTGCGCGATCTGGTCGCCAAGGACGATTGGCTGCCCGAAGCCTATGCCGCACCCGATCTGGCGCGGTACCGGCAATATCTGCTGTATCGCGACCCGCCATCGCGCTTCTCGATCGTCAGCTTCGTCTGGGGGCCGGGACAGGCCACACCGGTGCACGACCATCGCGTGTGGGGGCTGGTCGGCGTGCTGCGCGGCGCCGAGTTGGTCCAGCGATATCGCCGCGACGACAGCGGCGGGTTGCACGCGACCGGGCCCGCGGTCCGGCTGGCGGCCGGAGAAGTGGATGCGGTGTCACCGCGGGTCGGCGATATCCACAGCGTCGCAAATGCGCACGACGACCGCGCCTCCGTCTCGATCCACGTCTACGGCGCGGACATCGGCGCGGTCGAGCGCGCGACCTATAACAACGCCGGCCAGCCGAAACGTTTCGTGTCCGGCTACGCCCCGCTGGAGCCGCTGCTGCCATGACCGCCACCATCCACCCGCGCGACGTGCGCGCGGCGCTGCTCGCGCGTGCGGAAGTCGCGCTGATCGATACCCGTGACGAGGCCGCGTTCGCGACCGGCCATCCGCTGTTCGCGGCGCAGGTGCCACTCGATCGGATCGAGGTCGAGGCGGCCTCACGCTGGCCGCGCCGCGACGGGGCCCTGATCCTTTATGGCGACGGCGATGAAGAAGCCGCGGCGGAACGCTTCCGCACCCTGGGCTATGGCGACGTGCGGCTGCTGGAGGGCGGGCTCGCCGGGTGGCGAGCGGCAGGCTACGAAGTGTTCGAGGACGTCAACAGCTACGCCAAGGCGTTCGGCGAACTGGTGGAGCACCGTCGCGGCACCCCGTCCTTCTCCGCCGAGGAGGTGCAGGAACTGATCGCGGGCCGCGCCGACATCGCGATCCTCGATGCACGGCGCTTCGACGAATATGCCACGATGAGCCTGCCCGGCGGGGTCAGCGTGCCAGGCGCCGAGCTGGTGCTACGCGCGCGGGCGATCGCACCCGATCCGGCAACAACGATCATCGTCAATTGCGCCGGTCGGACGCGCAGCATCATCGGGACGCAGTCGCTGATCAACGCCGGTGTGCCCAATCCCGTGCGTGCGTTGCGCAACGGCACGATCGGCTGGACGCTGGCTGGGCAGACGCTCGCGCACGGCTCGGAGGCGCGCTTTCCCGAGGTCGACCGTGACCTCGCCGACGAGGCGCGCCGCCGAGCCCGCCATGTCGCGTATCGTGCCGGTGTCCGGCAGATCGACCGGCACGAACTGTCTGCCGTTGCCGCCGACGCGACCCGCACGCTCTACCGCTTCGATGTGCGCACGCCCGAGGAGTTCGCGCTGAGCCATCTCGCCGGGTTCCGCTCCGCCCCCGGCGGCCAGCTCGTGCAGGAGACCGATCATTTCGCTCCTGTGCGCGGCGCGCGGATCGTCCTGGCCGACGATCGCGGCGTGCGCGCGGACATGACCGCCTCGTGGCTCGCGCAGATGGGCTGGGAGGTACTGGTGCTGACCGATCTCACTGGCGCGTCCGAGGCCGGCGACGGCGGGGCGACGCCGCCCCGCGGGCCCCACGGGCGGTATCGCCGGCCTTATGAAGGCACCGACAATCCCGCCGCCGCGATGCAGGCCTATCTCGACTGGGAATATGGCCTGGTCGACCAGCTCGCGCGCGACGGCACCCACGGCTTCTACGTCATCTGACCATTACCGAAGGAGTTCGCACCATGACCGTCAAGTTCATCGGCTACATCGGCTTCAACAACGAGAGCGAGATTCATGGGCTACGGCAAGTGCGCCCGCTCGACCGCGATTATGTGGAGCGCGCCGCGGTCGCGCAGGAGGAAGGCGGCTTCGACCGCGTCCTGATCCCATTCGGCTCCAACTCGCCCGAAAGCCAGATCGTCGCTGCGCACGCGGCGGCGCTGACGACGAAGCTGGGCTTCCTCATCGCGCATCGCCCCGGCTTCACGCAGCCGACCGTCGCCGCGCGCCAGCTCGCGACGCTCGACCAGCTGTCGGGCGGGCGCGTCGCGGTCCATATCATCACGGGCGGCGCGGACAGTGAAATGGAAAAGGACGGCGACCGCACCAACAAGGCGGAACGCTATCGCCGAACCGACGAATATCTGACGATCCTGCGTCGCGAATGGACGTCGGAGACGCCGTTCGATCATGACGGCGATTTCTATCGCATCCGCGGCGGCTATGCCGCGATCAAGCCGCAGAACCTGCCCGTGTTCTTCGGCGGCTCCTCGCCCGAGGCGATCGACGTCGCGGGCCGTCATGCCGACGTGTACGCCTTGTGGGGCGAGACACAGGCGCAGGTCCGCGAGGCGGTGGCGGGGATCCGCGCGTCGGCCGCCCGGTACAATCGCGCGCCTGGCTTTTCGCTGTCGCTGCGCCCGATCGTCGCCGACACCGAGGAAGCGGCGTGGAAGCGCGCGGACGAGATCGTCGAGATCGTCCGTGCGATCCGCGCCGATGCGGGGCTGGAGACGAAGGATCATGCGCCTCCGCATGCCGGCGCGCAGCGCCTGCTGAAGGCGGCCGAGGCGGGCTATCGTGCCGACACCCGGTTGTGGACCGGGCTGGCCGCTGTCGGCGGAGCGCAGGGCAATTCCACCGGGCTCGTCGGCACGCCGGAACAGGTCGCCGATGCCTTCCTCGATTATTATCGTTTGGGCATCGACCATTTCCTGATCCGCGGGTTCGAGCCGCTGGAGGACTCGATCGTGTACGGCCGCGAACTGCTGCCGCTGGTGCGTGCCCGCGTCGCCCAAGAGGATGCGGCGCGCGAGCGCGACAGGTCCGCGGCATGACGCGCATCGCCGCTGCCGTCGTCGCGCTGCTCGCGCTCGCCGCCTGCGGGGCGCAGGACACGCGCGAGGTGCTCCACGTCGGCAGCCAGCGCGGCGGCACCAAGGCGGTGATGCTGGCGAGCCACGCCCTCGACGGCGCACCGTACACCGTCGACTGGTCCGAATTTCCGGCCGCCCAGCATCTGCTGGAAGCGATCGCCGGCGGGTCGGTCGACCTGGGGTTGGTCGGAGACGCGCCGTTCATGTTCGCCTATCAGAGCGGCGCTCCGATCAAGGCGATCGGCGCGCAAAACGTCGCGGAGCGGCCGCGTGATGCGCTGGCGCTGGTGGTGCGCGCCGCCTCGCCGGTGCGTAGGCTGGCCGACCTGAAGGGCAAGACGGTGGCGACCACGCGCGGGTCGGTGGGGCATTACCTTGCACTCGCTGCGCTCGCCGCCGACGGGTTGCCGGCCGATCATGTGCGCTTCACGTTTCTTGCGCCGGGCGACGCAAAGGCGGCGTTCAGCTCCGGCCGGGTCGACGCTTGGGCGATCTGGACGCCGTATCTGCCGATGGCGCTGAAGGAAGGCGCACGCGTGCTGGTGGACGGGCATGATCTGGTCAGCGGCTATGGCTTCGAGGTCGCCAACGATCGCGCGGCGAAGGATCACCGCACGATGCTGGACGATTTCCTGGCACGCGAGGCCAAGGCGCTCGACTGGGCGCGGACGCACCCGGACGATTATGCCCGGGTGCTCGCGCGGGAAACCGGGCTGCCCGCCGATATCGCGCGCGATTACGCGAACAAAAACGGGCGCCGCAGCGTGCCGATCGATGCCAGGGTGATCGCCGACCAGCGACGGGTGCTGGAAACGTTCCGCCGCGCCGGCACGGTGGCCGGAACACGCGACATCGCGGACGCCTTCGTGCCGCCCGCGGGCGCCTGAGCAACAGCACAGCAAGCCAGGGCGAGAGGGTGCGTAACCCGCCGCGCGCCGGCGGGGAAAGGCCGCGCTGTGCCATTCGACATCGAGAGGGAGGGACATGAACAAGACCTTGGTCACCGGCACGATGCTGGCGGCATTCACGGCCGTTGGCATCGCGCACGCCGACGCCCCCGATAACGCTTCCGCCGCCGCCGCCGCCCGCGCCGCGGCCGCCCCGGCGGCCGACCCCGCGCCCGATCCGGTGGCGGAGGAACAAGGCGATGTGGTGGTCACCGGCTCCCGCAGCGGCGTCGCACGCACGGTCGCGGACAGCCCGGTGCCGATCGACGTGATCGCGCGCGACGAATTGAAGGCGACCGGCCGGACCGGATTGAAGGAAGTGCTGGGCAACATCGTGCCCTCGCTGACCATGCCCGCGCTGGGCGGCGGCGGCACATCGGCGAGCGTGCGCCCGATCTCGATCCGTGGATTGTCGGGAGACTATCTGCTGGTGCTGGTCAACGGCAAGCGGCGCCATACCACCTCGCTCATCAACAACCTCTCGCGGGTGTCGGGCGGCTCCACCCCGGTCGACATCGACCTGATCCCCACCAATGCGGTCGGTCGGATCGAAGTGCTGCGCGACGGCGCGGCGGCCCAATATGGCTCAGACGCGATCTCCGGCGTCATCAACATCATCCTGGACGATGCGCCGGAAGGCGGCGAACTGACCACGACCGCCGGCCAGCTCTACGAAAAAGGCGGCGAGCTGCTCCAGCAGCAGATCGGGTGGGGAACCCGGCTGGGCACCGAAGGCGGCTTCGCGCGCTTTTCGGTAGAGGCGAAATATCACGATCGCGCCACCTCCTCCGCCGAAGAGGCGCCCCGGCTTTATCCGCTGGTCAACGGCCAGCCCGATCCGCGCGAGAGCGGCGCGGATCATCTGGTCGCCGGCGGCTACGGGCGTTCCAACCGCGATACGATCGTCAACAGCGCGGTCAACGCCGCGCTGCCGATCGGCGACGACCTGTCGCTCTATACCGCCTCCACGCTCAGCTACCGCCGCATCCGCGACGCGCGCGGCGCCTACTTCCCCTCGTCGACCGGCTATGGCGGGCTGGCCAATCCGCAGGGCTTCAACAGCCTGCCGCAAATCTATCCGGCCGGCTTCCAGGCCTATCGCCGGATCAGCGAATGGGATTGGCAGGCAACGCTCGGGCTGAAGGGAGAGGCGCGTGGCTGGCGCTGGGACCTGTCCTCCAGCTACGGCCAGGATCGCGTGCGGCTGGGCGCGGACAATACCCTCAATCCCTCGCTCGGCCCCGACAGCAAGACGCGCTTCTTCATGGGGGAGCAGCGTCAACAATTATGGGTCAACAACCTCGACATCAGCCGCGACGTGGACATCGGTGTCGCCGAACCGCTCACGATCTCGGTCGGCGCGGAGCATCGATGGGAGCGGTTCAGCAACCGCGCCGGCGAGCCCGACAGCTACCGTGATGGCGGCTACGTTATTCCGCGCGACGGTACGCCGTTCGGGCTCCTGTACGGCGGCCGTTCGCCATCGCCGGGTCTGGTGTCCTTCACCGGCACGTCGCCGGCCGATGCCGCCACGCTCACGCGCAACAACGTCGCCGGCTATGCCGATCTGTCCACCAGGTTTACGCCCGGCTGGTTCGTCGGCGTGGCGGGCCGTTTCGAGCATTACGACGACAGCGCCGGGAATGCGATAGCGGGCAAATTCTCGACACGGGTGGAGCTTGCGCCCGGCATCGCGTTGCGCGGGGGCGTCAACACCGGCTTTCGCGCGCCCTCGCTCGCACAGACGAGCTTTTCCACCACGCAGAACACGGTCACGATTGTCGGCAACGAGCGCGTCTCGACCGTTTCCAAGTTCCTTCCGGTGAACAGCGTCGCCGCACAGGCGCTCGGCGCATCGCCGCTGAAGCCGGAAAAGTCGTTCAACTATACCGCAGGCATCACCTTCGAACGCGGCGGGGTGCGGCTGACGCTCGACGGCTATCAGATTCGCGTCGACGACCGCATCGTCAAGACCGAGTTCCTGGGCACCGCGGCGAATGGCGGCACGGCGATCCGCAGCATCCTGGTCGCCAACGGCATCACCGGCGTCGACAGCGCGCAGTTTTTCACCAATGCGATCGACACCCGTACCCGCGGCATCGATGCGGTGGCGGAATATCGCTGGCAGGCGGGTGCGCTCGGCCGCTTCCGGCTGTCGGCCGCCTATAGCTACAACAGGACGCGTATCTTGCACGTGATCGACAATCCGTCGGCGCTGGGCAATCTGAACGTCGTCCTGTTCGGCCGGCAGGCGCAGCAGGACCTCGTGGTGGCGACTCCGCGGAGCAAGGCGGTCGGAACGGTCGACTGGACGCATGGGCGGCTGCATGCGCTCGCCCGCCTGACGCGGTGGGGGCGCTATACCGAGTCAAGCAACGTCGCGACCGGCGACCGGACGTTCGGTGCGCGCTTGGTCGCCGACCTGGACGTGGGCGTCGACGTGACCGATCGACTGAACCTGTCGGTAGGCGCGAACAACCTGTTCGACGTGTATCCGGAGCGCAACGGCATCATCAACTCCGACGGCTCCGGCGCGTACGGCAGCTTCGCACCGTTCGGCTTCAGCGGCGGATTCTATTACGGTCGATTATCGTGGCGTATATGATGCCGGCGCCCCCTCGATCTTCAGGTCGGAAGCGTCGGCACGGGAATCGCGGCGGCCACCCGGCCTTCGGCGCGATAATCCGGCGGGATGTCGAAGTCCGTCCGCGCCAGGCCGCGAGACGCTTGCGCCCCTTTCGGCAGGCCCGACCGTTCCGAATAATCGCGGTCGCTACCGGGTTCGCGGGCGTGGGCGGCCTTCACCCCCTTGAACGCGGTGACGTCGAGCAGCGTGACGCCGGCGACCAGCGCGGTCGCGACGGCGGCATTGCGCCATTTCGGATTGTCGCGATGCAACGCACCGGCGAGCGTGGCAAGGTCGAGCGCATCGCCTCCGATCCGTAGGGCCAGCCCGACCGACTTGTCGATCGACAGCGTCGGCACCGCGCTCGCCAGTTCGCGTGCGCCATAAGCGCGGATCAGTCCTTCCTTGTCGTCGAGCCCCAAGGTGCGGGCCAGACGGCCGGGTGCGATCAGTTCGGCCAGGCCCAGCCCGACCGAGAACCAGCCGAGGGCGCGCGCCAGCCGGTCTGCACTGGTCAGCGAGCTCGGCCCCTTGCGTTCGACTCTCGGGTCGCCCTCCGAACGGGCGATGCCGGTGATGTTGGTGAGTGGCATGGATGCCTCCTTTACGGTTGGAGCATGACCTTGACGCACCCGTCCGCCTTGTCGCGGAAGGTCGCGTACATGTCGGGTCCCTTGGACAGGTCGACCTTGTGCGTGATGACGAAGGACGGATCGATCTGCCCGTCCTCGATCCGGCGCAGCAGGTCGCCGGTCCAGCGTGGGACATGCGCCTGCGCCATGCGAAAGGTCAGCCCCTTGTTCATCGCCTGGCCCATCGGAATCTTGTCGACCAGACCCAGATAGACGCCGATGATCGAGATGACGCCGCCCGGGCGGCAGACATAGATCATTTCCCGCAGCACATGCGGGCGATCGTTCTCCGCCATCAGCATCTGCTTGGCGCGGTCGAGCACGGTGTCGGGCTGGCCGAAATTGACGTGGCTCTCGGTGCCGACCGCATCGATGCACTTGTCCGGTCCCTTGCCCTTGGTCAGTTCGTTAAGCCGCTCGACGACGCTCTCCTCCTCGAAGTTGATCGTGATCGCGCCCGCGGCGGCGGCCATCGAAAGGCGTTCGGGCAGGCGATCGATCGCGACCACCTGTTCGGCGCCCAGCAGGATCGCCGAGCGGATCGTCATCTGTCCGACGGGACCGCAGCCCCAGACGGCCACCGTGTCGCCCGGCTGGATGTCGGCCTGCACCGCCGCCTGCCAGCCGGTCGGCAAGATGTCCGACAGGAACAGCAGCTTCTCGTCGTCGATGCCGTGCGGCACCTTGATATGGGTGGTGTCGGCGAACGGCACGCGGAGATATTCGGCCTGGCCCCCGGGATAGCCGCCGGTCAGGTGGGTATAACCGAACAGCCCCGCGGTCGCATGGCCGAACGCCTTGTCGCCCAGCTCCTTCTTGCGGTTGGTCCGCTCGCAAACGGAGAAGTTGCCGCGGCGGCACTGGTCGCATTCGCCACACTGGATGGTGAAGGGAATGACGACGCGGTCGCCCTTCTTCAGCGTGCCCTTGGCCGCGCTGCCGACCTCGACGACCTCGCCCATGCTCTCATGACCCATGATGTCGCCGGGCAACATCGCGGGAACGAGATTATGGAAAAGGTGCAGGTCCGACCCGCAAATCGCACAACTCGTAACCTTGATGATGGCGTCTCGGGGGTGTTCGATCGCAGGGTCGGACACCGTGTCGTACCGAATGTCCTCCTTGCCATGCCAGACCAGGGCTTTCATGCCGCTCTCCTCGGTTGCGTGGTGCCGAGGTACGCATCGACCCGATGCCGGCCCATCCGGGCGATCCCTAGGGAACTATACCCGGCCAAGGGTCATTGCCGCCCCGGCCGGCAACGGTTGAGGAGTGCCGGCCCATGGAGGAATATTCGCTCGCCGCGCCGGCACGAGGCGACGATCCGCTTTATGGCGCGGGCGAGACGCTGGCGCGGCAGGTGCGATTCCTGGAAGCGAATCTCTCCGCCATCCCGGATTACGTCTATGCGTTCGACCGCCACCGACGCTTCGCCTACGCCAACCCGGCCATGCTGGCGCTGTTCGGGCTGACGTCGGAAGAGATGCTGGGAAGGTCCTTTGCAGACCTGAATTATCCGGCCGATCTCGCCCACCTGCTTGACGGCCATATCGACCGGATCTTCGCTGACGGCACGACGATCCAGAACGAGGTGTTCTACCGCAGCCCCACGGGCCATGCGGCTTATTTCTCCTACGTCTGGGGGCCGGTGCTGGGGCCGGACGGATCGGTTGAACTGGTCATCGGCGTCTCCCGCGACACCAGCGAGCGGCGCGTGTTCGAAGAGGCCCTGCGTACCAGCGAAGCGCGGCTGCGCGCCGCGACCGAGCTGGTCGGCATCGGCATCTATGCGTGGGACCCGCGCACCGGTGCGCTCGACTGGGACGACCGGCTGCGCGCCATGTGGGGCCTGCCGGCGGGCACGCCGGTCGACGAAGAACTGTTCCAGCAGGGCATCCATCCCGATGACCGGGCGCGGGTCCGCGACGCGATCGCGGCATGTGTCGATCCGGCCGGCGACGGCGACTATACGATCGAATATCGCGTCATCGGCCGCGATGACGGTGCCGTCCGCCACATCGCCACGTCGGGCCGCACGACATTCGAGAATGGCCGCCCGATCGGCTTCGTCGGCGCGGCGATCGACCTGACCCCGCAACGCCACGCCGAAGCGGCGATCCGCGCGAGCGAGGCGCAGTTCAGCAGCTTCGCCGAGCACAGCAGCAACCTGCTCTGGATCGGCGATCCGGCGACCGGCGCCATTCTGTATCGCAGCGCCGCGTTCGAACGGATCTGGGGCATCCCTCGCGATGAAGGCGCACGCTTCCTCGACCGGTGGCTGGAGGATGTCCACGCGGACGACCGATCGCAGGTCGAACATGCGCTGGCCACCGTCGCGGCCGGCGAGGTCACGCAATTCGAATATCGCATCATCCGCCCCGGCGACGGGGCCGTCCGCCGTCTGCGCAACACCGGCTTCCCGATTCTCGACGACCATGGCGCGGTGACCCGCATCGGGGGCATCGTCGAGGACCTGACGCAGGACGACCCCGGCCAAGTCTATATCGTCAGCACGAAGGCGCTCGAGGCAAGGCGGCTGGCCGCTCTCGTGCGCTCGCTGGGGTATCGCGCGCGGACGTTCGAGAGCGCGGCGGCCTTTCTCGACATCGCCGCGGTCCTCGCGCCCGGATGCGTCCTCGTCGATCTGCGCCCGTCCAAACCGGAGGGGTTGTCGATCCCTCGCGAATTGAAGGCGCGGGCGCTCGCCCTGCCGAGCGTGCTCCTGGACGGAACCGATACCGATCTGGCGTCGGTGGTCGCCGCGATGAAGGCGGGCGCGACCGACTATATCGTCGTGGACGACGAAGCCGCGCTGCGCGCCGGCCTGTCGAGTGCCATCGCCGATTGCTTCGCGGCGGTCCGCCCCGTCTCCCGCGACGAGACCGCCAGCGCGCGCGTCGCCCGACTCACCCCGCGCGAGCGGGAGGTGCTGCTCGGGCTGGTCGAGGGCGACACCAACAAGATGCTCGGCAAGAAGCTTGGCATCAGCCCGCGCACGGTCGAATTGCACCGCGCCCAGGTCATGAGCCGCCTGAATGCCGGCAACCTGGCGGCACTGATCCAGCTCGCCCTGGCGGCCGGGGTCGCTCCTCCCGGCGACGGCCATGCAGCGCGTAAGCCTGCCTAGCCATGCTACCAGTGCCGATGCAGGCGTGAACGCCTCTTGCCCGTCGGCGACGAAAGCCGCGATCTCTGCCGCTGCGTCTCAGTTGCCCGACCCGCGTGAGCGGTCGCGAAAACAGCGGCTGGCGCAACACAGGCCACCGGTTGTCGCATCAACGGCGACAACGCAGACACGATACGCATCGTCGAAGCGATAATCGCCGGGATCCGCGGGATCGCGCCGGCGAAAAGACCGCGCGATCGAAGACGTGAAGGAGTCCGGATAGCAATCTGGTTAGTAACGACCCGCTTACCCGAGGGCGCCGACGCGTCGGTGGCGCGATGTGATCCTCCAGCTACGGACAGGCGATAATCGGCTCTGTAACAGTATACGGCGGGCACGTCCCAGGGGTTAATACAGGTTCAGCACCCAGCCGCCTTTGGAGCAATTCCGGACAACCTGCATCAGCGATAAAGTCCGAACGAAGTCATAGAAGTTCGAAAATGCGCGCTTCTATGTTCGTTTGGAGGGTGAGGAACAATCTTGCGGCAGTGGCCGGTGTTTGATCGTACGGATCGATGCGCCGGTTGGAGCTTGGCGTAAATGGCCACTCACAACAGCGTGCTCGTGGCGCTCTCCGTGATGACCGCGATGTTCGCGTCGTACACCGCGCTGGACCTCAGCGGTCGGATACGAGCGGCCAGCGGATGGACTCGCCGGTTATGGCTTGGCACCGCCGCTCTTGCGATGGGGGGCGGCATCTGGTCGATGCACTTCGTCGCCATGCTGGCGCACAGCATGCCTGGCCTGGATGTGACATACGATCCCGAACTGACCGTCGCATCGCTTGGCGTTGCGATCGCCGTCACCGGCCTGGCGTTTGCGATCATGGACCAAGCGACCAGTTCGGTCCGGCGCCTGGTCGTCGCCGGATTGCTGATGGGGATCGGTGTCGTCGCGATGCACTACATAGGCATGGCGGCGATGCGGATGTCGGCCGACCTCAGCTACGATCGGATGTGGGTCGCCATCTCCGTGCTGATCGCCATCGGTGCGGCGACGGTGGCCCTGTGGCTTGCTGCGCGCGAGAGTAGTCAGATCAAGCGCGTCGCCGCGGCGATCGTGATGGGGCTCGCGATTTCCGGGATGCATTTTGCTGGCATGCGAGCGGCAAGCTTCGTGTCGCACCCTGGTATCATCGACCGCACTGCGAGCGTCGCGCAGACGTCGCTGGCGGTCGCCGTCTTCGCCGCGACTTTCGTGATCCTCTTCCTCGCACTGGTCGCCGCCTTGTTCGATCGACGCTTCGCACTGCTGGCGGAGCGCGAGGCGGCGGCGCTCCGCTCGAGCGAGGAGCGTTTCCGAAAGCTCTATCGCGGCACACCCTTACCGCTCCAGTCGCTCGATCGGAATGGCTGCTTGGAGCAGGTGAGCGACGCATGGTTGGCGTTGTTCGGCTATAAGCGCGAACAGGTTCTCGGACGCCCCTTGCTCACCTTCATGACCGCGGAGTCGGCGCAGCGCTTCCGGGAATCGGACTGGCCGGAGCTCCGATCGAAGGGAGAACTGCCTGCGTGCGAGTATAAGATGGTGGCATCCGACGGCGCCCTGCTCGACGTCCTTCTGGCGGCACGGATCGAGCGCGACGCCGCTGGCAGGATCATCCACGTTCTTGGCGGCTTGACGAACGTGACCGATTGCAGGCGTGCAGAGGCCGAGCTTCGCCAGGCGCAGAAGAACGAAGCCATCGGTCACCTAACCGGCGGCATCGCTCACGACTTCAACAACCTGCTCGCCGTCATCATCGGCAATCTCGACATGCTGAAACGGCGTCTGCCGGAAGATCCGCGGACCTCGCACCTGGTAACGAACGCTCTGCACGGCGCGGAGCGGGGTGCGGCCCTCACGCAGCGGCTCCTCGCCTTCGCCCGGCGCCAGGACCTGCGCCCTCAAGCCACCGATATCTCCCGACTGGTCGACGGCATGGCCGATCTGCTCCAGCGATCGCTCGGTCCACAGGTGCGTGTCGAAAAGCGCTTCTCTTCCGACCTGCCGCCTGCGCTGATCGACGCCCATCAACTTGAATTGGCGCTCCTGAATATCGCCGTCAACGCACGCGACGCGATGCCGGACGGCGGGGCGATCACGATCAGCGCCGCGTCGGAATCGCTGTCACGTGGCAACCGATACGGCCTGAAGCCGGGCGACTATCTGCGGCTCTCCGTCGCTGACGAGGGCATCGGGATGGACGAGGCGACGCTCGCTCGGGCGATCGACCCCTTCTTCACCACCAAGGACGTCGGCAAGGGCACCGGCCTGGGGCTCTCGATGGTGCACGGCTTTGCGGCGCAGTCCGGCGGCCACCTGGTCATCGACAGCACGCCGGGCGCTGGCACCAGCGTGGACCTGTACCTTCCGGCAACGACCGCGCCTGTCGTAGCGAAGGCGGATGATGCACGTGCGGCGACGAGGCCGCAGCACGGAATGTCGAAGCTGTCGGTCCTCGTGGTCGATGACGAACCGCTCGTTCTGGAAAACACCGCTGCGTTGCTCGAGGAGCTGGGTCATGCCGTGCGGCTCGCAGGATCCGGTCCCAGCGCCCTTCTGCAGTTCCAGTCGGATCCGAATATCGATGTCATTGTCACCGACCAGATGATGCCCGGTATGACCGGTGCTCAGCTCGCCCACCAAGCCCAGCTCGCCCGACCGACCGTCAAGGTCTTGATCGCCAGCGGGTACGCCGAGGCTGGCGACGAGCGGATCGCCTATCCGATCCTGCAGAAGCCTTTTGACAGTCTCGCACTCGACTGTCAACGGCGGAGCAAAATCCGGCCACGGTGGCGGTGTAAAAGTAGGCCAGCGGTCGAGGCGTGATGACGACATGGAAAGGGCCCCGATCGGGG